>NZ_JBRJXU010000079.1:0-37839 GCF_057467645.1 Zarconia sp. | reverse complement strand
GTTTGTGGAAACGGAGGAAGCTTATACCTCGAAGGCATCGTTTTTAGACGGTGATTCTTTACCAAGGCACGGTGAAAAACCCAGCCAGTGGAGAGCGTCGGGCAAACGAGTGTCGCGGGGTTTGTATCGAGCTTCTAACGGGGAAGTCGTCAACGCCGATTGTAACGGTGCGGCGAACATCATCTCAAAAGTAGCGACACAGCTAGGCGTAAGTTTAGCCAAGGTCAGTAGGGGAGTTTTGAACCTCCCGAAGCGGTATGACGTATTCAGTGACTTGAGTACATTGTATCGCGGTGTGGCAGACCGCATCACGCTCGCGTGTGCCCAAGCCACGAACCCAGAATCCCAGGTCTTTTAAGCCAGGGAGAGTTCAACCTAAACTAGAATAGGGAAGCGAGAACGGATCGACCAGAGATCGAACCTTTATAACAACAGTATTTATCAACGAGATAGAGGCAAAGCATGGCGACTGTAACGACAAGTGCGATTACGGACAACCCAGAGAAGCAGAAAGCGCTCGATCTGGTAATGAACCAAATCGAGAGATCGTGCGGTAAGGGATCGATTATCCGCCTGGGAGATGCCACCCGGATGAAGGTGGAAACGATTCCCAGTGGGGCACTGACGCTAGATTTAGCCTTGGGTGGCGGCTTGCCCAAGGGACGAGTCATCGAAATTTACGGCCCGGAAAGTTCGGGGAAAACGACGCTAGCCCTCCACGCGATCGCTGAAGTTCAGAAAGCGGGGGGAATTGCCGCGTTTGTCGATGCAGAACACGCCCTCGATCCCACTTACGCTTCGGCGGTGGGGGTCGATATTGCCAACTTGCTCGTTTCCCAGCCGGATACGGGGGAAATGGGTTTAGAAATCGTCGATCAACTGGTGCGATCGGTTGCGGTAGACTTAGTGGTGGTCGACTCGGTGGCAGCCCTGGTACCTCGGGCGGAAATCGAAGGAGATATGGGAGATACCCATGTCGGCTTGCAGGCTCGTTTGATGAGCCACGCTTTGCGCAAAATTACCGGAAATATTGGTAAATCCGGATGCAGCGTCATTTTCCTCAACCAGTTGCGCCTGAAAATCGGCATCACCTACGGCAACCCGGAAACCACCACCGGGGGAAATGCTCTCAAGTTTTACTCTTCGGTTCGCCTAGACATTCGCCGTTCTCAGACGTTGAAAAAGGGTTCGGAGGAATACGGCATTCGTGCCAAAGTTAAAGTTGCCAAAAACAAGGTTGCCCCGCCATTCCGGATTGCTGAGTTCGATATTCTCTTCGGTAAAGGGATTTCCAGCCTCGGCTGTTTGCTGGATTTAGCGGAAGAAACGGGAGTCATCAACCGTCGCGGTGCCTGGTACAGCTACAACGGCGATAACCTGGGACAAGGTCGAGATAATACGATTGGCTATATGACGGAACATCCCGATTTTGCTGCAGATATCGAACGGCAAGTTCGGGAGAAATTGGAAATGGGTGCTGTGGTTTCGGCGAATTCCGTTGGCGTCGTTTCTGAGTCCGCCGAACCTGCTACTGAGACTGAAGAGAAGGAGAAGGATAAGAAGAAAAAATAATTGGGTTTTGCCGTTAGCGAAATCCTGACAAACGAAAGTGCCCTCGCGATCGCATCGTGGGGGTTTGTTATCGTCTTTTCGATCGCACAACCGAGCATCAATGGGGTTGGCACATCACACCCCTACCGTTTCTCCAATTTTTCTAATTCAATGTTAGGCGGTATCGATATTTGTGAAAGATGACCTTGAATCTTCGATGCACGCTTCTCTTCCAACTTGCTGAATCCTTAAACATCGATCGCCGGTTTAAATTGCCGATTGCATATCGAGTTCGAGAGGGAGTTCGAGGGTAAATTTTGTGCCCACCCCCTCTTCACTTTCACAGCTTATCGTCCCCTGAAGCTTTTGAGTAACTAAATTATAAATGATATGCAAGCCCAAACCCGTTCCACCCCGTCCGCGTTTGGTGGTAAAAAACGGATCGAAGATTTGGCTGAGATTCTCTGGAGAAATACCGCGACCGTCATCGGTATATTCTAAGATAACCCGATCGCTTTCTTGTTGCAGTGTGATGGCAATCGTACCGGCATCCTCTGGTTCGTAGGCGTGAATCAGAGAATTGAGAACTAAATTGGTTAAAATTTGAGCGAATGCACCGGGATAGCTATTGAGTTCGACTTCTGGAAAATCTCGAACGATAACTTGATGTTGAGTCGACTTGAGTTTCGGCTGCAACGAGTGCAACACTTCATGGATATAGGCTTTGAGTTGAAATTTTCGTTGTGATTCGCTAGCGCGATCGACAGCCACTTGTTTGAAGCTTTGAATCAAATTTGCAGCTCGATCGAGATTGCTCAAAATAATGGTACTGCTTTGTTGCGCCGTTTCCAAAAAGTTTTCGAGTTCCGATCGTTTTAGCGACCCTTCTCGATAGATTTCGAGAATTCGATTGAGTTTTTCATCGAGTAAAGAAGCCGCTGTGACCCCAATCCCAATCGGGGTATTCACTTCATGAGCAACGCCCGCAACTAAAGACCCCAGTGCCGCCATTTTTTCCGATTCGACAAGTTGACTTTGGGTGGCACGGAGATTTTCTAAAGTTTCCGAGAGAACTGTATTTTGTTTCGAGAGTTCTTTGGTTAAGGAACGAAGTTGGAGGTGAACTTTAACTCTTGCTAAAAGTTCTTGACTTTGAAAAGGCTTTGTGATGTAGTCAACGGCCCCAATTGACAGTCCTTTCACCTTATCGACAGTCTCCGAAAGTGCCGTCATAAAAATCACCGGAATATCTTTAGTTTCCTCAGAAGATTTCAGTTGCAAGCAGGTTTCAAAACCATCCATCTTCGGCATCATCACGTCTAGAAGAATCAAATCCGGCTTGGCATATTCCGCTTGCTCGATCGCACTTTTGCCATCCATTGCAACCAGAATTTCCCATCGCTCTCCCATCAGAACATCGGAGAGCAGCTCTAAATTATTGGGATTATCGTCAACGATGAGAATTGTAAATGTTGGGGCGGGAGAATCTTCCATATGGCTCGCTCTAAAATCTGAAAAATTGAACGGGCGCAAATCGATCGACAGCCACGATCGTCTTGTCGATTAAGATTTTATCTACTTTGGTATTGTAAGGGAAGATGCATCAAAATTTGAGGTTTTGAATCGAAAATATTCCGTCAAACCGATCGATTTCTGGATTCATCTCCTCCATTTGCATTTTCTCAGATCGGACGGGTGAAGTCTGTCACGGCGTAGCTGGTATGGGCAATATCCCATCTAGTCTTCAAATTTTAACGGTTGCTCTCTATGGTTTCAAGACTCGCGTTCGTTCCCCAGTCTAAAACGATTCCCAACTTCGACCTAAATTCTCTCGGACTCGATTGAAAAATAGATCCGAGTTCCGACACCATCTATGAATTTAAGCCATTTGGCGGATGGAAACCTCCATAAAAACTTGTTTAATAAGTCTAGTCATCTCAAGACCCAAAAAAAAGCACCCCGAATCAGAACCCCCATCGACGCTATGTTGATGGGGATTTTTTTTCATCTCATTTAGAGATAGAGGAGAAGGGGGATTGGGGTAACAACTCAGAAGAATCACGATCTCGATTTTCTGTCTTCAATTGACGATCGCTCCCCCACCGATCGAGCAACTTTTTCGGAGGTCTTGAATTGACGGAGTTCGATCGGCCATTTGGCGTAGGCATAATAGAATGACACGATCGAATTTCAGATCGCACCCAATCTCACACGCTATGGATATCTCTTTCGGACGGGAAATTTGTGCCGATCTCAAGGCGGGCGAATCGCGGGAGTGGCTGGTGACCAATGGCATCGGCGGTTTTGCCTGCGGAACTGTTACAGGCGTGCTGACGCGCCACTATCACGGCTTGCTGGTTGCCGCACTCAGCCCCCCCACCGATCGCACCTTACTCGTTACCAAGTTTGCTCAAACCGTTAGATATCGCAATTGCACCTATCCCCTCGACACCAATCGCTGGGCAAATGGGACGGTGAACCCATCGGGCTACCATCACCTCCAACATTTCCGCCTCGATGGCACGATTCCCACTTGGACGTTCGCTTGTGGGGAAGCCTTGCTCGAAAAGCGGGTGTGGATGCAACAGGGGCAAAATACAACCTACATTCGCTATACCTTCACGCGGGGTTCTGCGGCACTCGCACTCTCTGTGAAGGCGTTCGTCAACTATCGCGATTTCCACGGCGGAAGCAGCAAAAGAAATTGGCAAATTGAAGCGGTTGAAGGGGGCTACCGCCTGGTTGCCGACCCGCGGGCCGTCCCCTTTTACCTGCGACTCGATCGCCCCAAGGTTACCCAATCGAGCGCGCCAACCTGGTACGAAAACTTCGATCTGGCCATCGAACGGTATCGGGGAACTGGAGATCGAGATTGTCACCTCCACGCTGCCACCTTCGACACCACCCTGGAACCGGGGGAGTCCCTGACGGTAGTTGCCAGTACCGACTCGAGGGCTAATTTAGACGGTCGAACGGCTTTAGAAGCGCGCCGCACCTACGAACGGGAACTCCTAAATTTGCGATCGAAAGCCTCCTATCTCAAATCCACCCAGGAACCGGAATGGACCCGTCGCCTGGTTCTGGCGGCCGACCAGTTTATCGTCAGCCGTCCTCTGAGCGATCGACCCGACGGCAAAACCATCATTGCCGGCTACCCCTGGTTTGCCGATTGGGGGCGCGATACGATGATTAGCTTGCCGGGATTAACTCTATTCACCGGACGACCGGATATTGCCCGGATGATTTTGGGAACCTACGCTCGCTATCTCGATCGGGGAATGCTACCCAATGTATTTCCCGATCGCGGCGATACTCCAGCCTACAATACGGTCGATGCCAGTCTCTGGTTTGCTGAAGCGGTGCGATCGTACTACGCGGCTACAGGCGATCGCGACTTTTTAGAAGCCATTTTCCCCGCCATCGAAGAAATCGTCCGCTGGTACCGACGGGGCACTCGATACAACATCCATTGGGATCGGCAGGATGGATTGATTTACGCCGGAGAACCGGGGGTGCAGGTGACCTGGATGGATGCCAAAGTGGATGACTGGGTGGTGACGCCACGCCACGGCAAACCCGTCGAGATTAACGCCCTATGGTACAACACCCTGAGAATTGCCGAAGCAATCGCCAAAATTCTTCAGCGTCCCGATCGCGAATATCGCGAGCTCGCCCAACGAACGGTCACCGGGTTCGAGCGCTTTTGGAATCCGACCGCCGGATACTGTTACGATGTCCTCGATACTCCCTCCGGCAACGATGATGCCCTGCGTCCGAACCAACTGCTGGCGGTTTCTCTATCGGGAGTTTGCGGTAAGTACGCCCAACCCCTCCTCCAACTCCGGCAACAAAGGGCGATCGTCGATGCTTGCAGCCGGGAATTACTCACATCCTACGGGCTGCGATCGCTTGCCCCCAGCGATTCCCAGTATCGAGGCCGTTACGGAGGCGATCGATACCAGCGAGATGGCGCGTACCACCAGGGAACCACCTGGGGATGGCTCATCGGTCCTTTCGTAGAGGCTCACTTCCGCGCCTATAACGATCCTCAACGAGCGCTCGAATTCCTCGAGCCGATGGTACAGCACCTGAACGGGGCGGGTTTGGGGAGTATTAGCGAAATTTTCGATGGCGATGCACCCATGACTCCCAGGGGGTGTTTTGCCCAGGCTTGGAGCGTTGCGGAGGTACTGCGGGTGCGATCGCTCGTTTCATCCCAGAATGCGCGGGAGTTCGGTTGATAAGTAATCCGTTGAAAGTCATCCGTTAGACCTGTACTGACGATCGGAGGATTCAACAAACGAATGGGATGGGTAATTTTTCTGAATGAATGAAGAGGGGCACGTTACGTTGAATTCGGGCTTAACCGATACGACTGATTACTTAACGTCAGTTTTGCTCGAGCTACCTCGCCGGGAGGTCGACTCAGGGTGACGTTCGGGCGGTCGGCAAGCCTCGCGAAAGCGAAGCGACAACACTGGCGACATCTGGTGGCTCAGGAGGAAAGTACTCAATCCCCATTCCCTAGTCCCTATTCCCCATTCCCCACCATCGCCCGAAATGACCCGATGCCAGACAGAGTCTTACTTCGACGTTAACCGACCGTCTTCGAGGTGAACGACGCGATCGGCCACATCGAGAATTCGGGGGTCGTGAGTCACCATCAAGACGGTAACACCTTCCTCTTTGGCCAGTTTGCGCAAGAGTTCGATGGCGGTATGACCGCTTTGAGAGTCGAGAGCGGCAGTGGGTTCGTCAGCCATAATCAGTTGGGGGTTGCCCGCCAAAGCTCGCGCGATCGCCACCCGCTGTTTTTGTCCCCCTGAGAGGTTCCGGGGCAAATTATGGATGCGATCGCCCAAACCCACCTGTTCGAGCAAATCGTGCGCCCGCTCTCGCGCCTTGCGACCGCGAATGTTTTTTAAATGCAGCGCCACTTCCACATTCTCGGCGGCACTTAAGGCTGGAAACAGGTTAAATCCCTGAAAAATAAAGCCGATATGGTCGAGACGAAATTTGGCGAGTTGCCGGCGAGACATCTGGGTAATGTTTTGACCGAGCAAGCACACTCGACCGGCCGTGGGGGTCAGTAATCCCGACAAAATAGAAAGTAAGGTGGTTTTCCCCGATCCCGATGGTCCCATCAAGATCTGAATGCTTCCTTGGGGGATGGTCAGATCGATTCCTTTGAGCACCCGAGAACCTAACGCTCCAGAGTGAAACGTCATTTCAATTCCCTCAGCAGCGATGGCACCAGCATGAATGTTGTTCGAGCAAATGGGCGTTGCTACCGTCTGGGAACGTTGGGTAGACACAGGAGACTGAAGTTGTGAAACAGTAATCATTATATGTGTTCCAGTCGAGTCCTCATTATTGACATACGTCTGAGCGGAGCGAGTTTATGCACGTGCGCGCGAACCCGATCGGGCCCTGAAAGTGAATGACAACGGGCGAGCGGTTCTAAGTAACAGTCCGATACTGGAGACTTACTTGCAATGCAGCCATCGAATCGGACCAATCGGGCACCAATTGGCACCTTATGGGGAAGAAGACCGACTACGTTTGCCAAGGGAGGTTATCGAAATAACTCCATTATTACCTAGCGTTAACCGGAAACAGTCATGGAGTCGCTCTCGAACTTCACGGTTAGAACGCAGACGACTCGGGACATTCCCGGTTAAAGGGGGACACACGCGGTTGCAGGAGGTCATTGTGGGTTCGGAGTTATCGAAACTTTAGGGCCCAAGGAATGGGTTCTTTGCTCCGCGTCTATCTATATGTTGCATATTCTGTCTTAATTTTCCGATCGGCTGAGTGACAATTGTATGAATCTAAACTGAGAAAACCATTTGAAAGGGCGAGCGATCGCCTCCTCAATGGCTTGAATTTAGCGCCGAATCTCGAACCCCTGCAAACCTTGATGTGCCCGATTCTCAACCGTCACATTTTCCACCTTCGCCCTTTGGGGACCGCGATGGCACCGCTGTAGCATCTGTTCGATTTGGGCTGAGGTTCCTTCAAAAGCCGCTTCCACGCGACCATCGGGCAAATTTTGCACCCAACCGGCAATCCCCAAGGCTTCGGCTTCGCACAGGGTCCAAAAGCGATACCCAACACCTTGCACTCGACCGGAAATATAAGCGCGAACGTGAGTTTTCGAGAATTCCATAGTACTCTGTTACCTAAAGATGGGGTCATAGCAGTTGCCAAATCAATATAGGACACTGCGTGAAAGTGGGCAGCGCTCAGACTCCGCAGGGCGCGCGCATACGCAAGGAAAGACCGATCGTTGGGAGGCAGGGGAGGTCCGCAGAAAAATGCACGTTTGGGATTTTGGTGTCCTAACCGCTCTGGCGACTGATATCGAACATTATTGTCACGGGAGGGAAGCCGTTTTTGCTCGCACGCACTAAAGCCTATCTTCAACTGAGAGTCAAGCAAGGACGAGAAGGGTTACAAAAGTGGGGAACTCGCCGTCGCCGACAAATTGTGAGTCTGCTGCTGGTTTTTGTATTAGGCTTGACTCTCACCAAAGTTATTGCAGAACTCGTCACTGAGGAAATTGCGATTTTTGGGTTTCACGATATTATCGATGTTACCAATCCTCAAGAAATGCCCCCCCAGCGAAAAATAGGTCATGGAGACTATACCAAACAAAACTTAGAAGAATTACTCGATTTTTTAGTTAAAAATAACTACTGGTTTCTCTCCACGCAAGATCTATACGATTATTTTGTGAGTCCCAATCCCCAACCCATTCCAGAGGAGCGAAAGGGGCAAAAAAGAGTGATGGTGACCGTCGATGATGGGTATCAAAGCGCTCACGATAATATTTTCGATTTAGCCGAAAAACTGAAAGCAAAATACGGACGTTCGATCGAGGTTGTGTGGTTTGTCAATCCACCTTTTATGGGAAAACTGGGACGAGACTTACCCAGTGGGTTAGATCGGGTAAGTTGCGAAGATTTTCGGGAAGGATTGACAGCCGGATTTTACGACCTGCAATCCCATGGTGCAAATCATACGAATTTGACGGAGTTAGAGCCGCAAAAGCTTGATGACGACCTCTCCCGGTCTCAAAACATGTTGCGAGAGTGTACTGGCGCTCTCGATCTCGATCGCACCGTCGCCAATCATATTGCTTACCCTTTCGGCTCGGCAGACGAGCGCGTCGAAAATGCAGTCCAGAAATATTACTTGTCTGGATATAATTATAGCAATAAAACGCTCAAAGGAAGGCTTGAAAATCCCTATCAAATTCCTCGGATTAGCATTCATAAAAATATCCCACCGCAACGGTTAATTCGTTTGGCAAAAGGGGGATGGATTTAGTTAAGTAATAAGTAATAAGCGATCAGTGATACAAGGTTATTTATAAAGTAAAAATTAAGATCGTGTAGGGTAGAGCATGGCAGCGATCGCATCAAGAGTCAGCAGACAACACCAGGGTCAATCTCCTCGCGCGTGACACTCTATTCCCATTTCCCCTAACCCCTTTCCTCACACTCACTGGATACAACAATCCAAAACGGACGTTCGCTAAGCGGCACCCTGGAGTCACCCACGAACATGAGTCAGTGCGCGAATCAAATCCGAGTGTTGGAGTAGGATGGGCTTAGAACCGGATCTCTAAAATCCACACCCAGTCACCCTACACCCCACCCAAACCGGATTTAGTATGATTCCGAACTGACATTCAATAATTTTCATCCCTGGTTCTGCGTGCTATCCTCTGTCCAGGTATATGTATTTCGTGAGGAGCAAAAAATTTATGGTTATGTCTTCGGCGCGGAACTCGTCGGCAAGTCGTCGCGTTTCCGGCATTTCTTCGCGATCGCAACTCGAAACCACAGATTTTAACCCCTTTAGTTCGCCCCTTCCTCTTCCTTCAACTCCCCTATTCGGTACTGATGGCATTCGCGGTTGCGTCGGCAAGCTGTTAACGGCCCCCTTAGCCATGCACGTCGGGTTCTGGGCTGGTCGCGTGTTGAGCGATCGCGCTGCCACTTCCGGACCGATCGTCCTGGCTCGGGATTCGCGCAACTCTGGTAGTATGCTCGCCATGGCCCTGTCTGCGGGTTTGACCGCTGCCGGACTTGACGTGTGGGATATCGGATTGTGCCCGACTCCTAGTGTCGCTTACCTCGCCTGCCACACCGAAGCCATCGGGGGGGTGATGATTTCCGCCAGCCACAACCCACCCGAAGATAACGGTATCAAATTTTTTGGGGCGAACGGTACGAAACTCTCTGGCGCTATGCAAGAGGCGATCGAAGCCGGGGTGCGCGGCAATCTTCCCCAACTCGCCTCGCTACCCATCTGGGGACAGCACCACCATCGCCCGGAACTGGTGAAAGTCTACGCCGATTCCCTCTCCAACCCCCTACAGCCAGACGTGGATTTTCGGGGCATGAAAATCGTCTTGGATTTAGCCTGGGGGGCGGCCGCGAATCTCGCATCTCACATCTTTGAAGCCATGGGTGCCCAGGTCATTTGCCTCCACGATCGACCCGATGGAGATCGCATCAATGTCAACTGCGGTTCCACCCACCTCGAACCCCTGCGCTGCGCTGTCCTCGAACACGAAGCAGATATGGGTTTTGCCTTTGATGGCGATGCCGATCGGGTCTTAGCGGTGGATAACCTGGGACGACCGGTGGATGGAGACTATCTCTTGTATTTGTGGGGGTCGGCACTGCAGGAAGCCGGACAGTTGCCTAACAACGAAATCGTCACCACAGTGATGTCCAATCTGGGATTCGAGCGCGCCTGGGAAGCCCGAGGTGGTCGTTTCATCCGCACGGCAGTGGGCGATCGACACGTTCACGCTGCCATGGAGAAAACCGGGGCAACTCTAGGCGGAGAACAATCCGGTCACATCATTTGCAGCCATTACGGCATCGGTGGCGATGGAACGCTGGCGGCGTTGCACTTGGCGGCACTGGTTCGTCGCCACAACATCGCCCTATCCGACGCCATCGATGACAGCTTCCAAACCTATCCCCAACTGTTGGTGAACGTGCGGGTTGAAGATCGTCAAACCCGAGCGAACTGGAAAGAATGCGAACCTCTTCAAAAGGCGATCGCCCAAGCAGAAACCGCCATGGGCGATCGCGGACGGGTCCTGGTGCGCGCGTCTGGCACGGAGCCAGTTATCCGAGTTATGGTGGAGGCAGCCACTTCCGAACTCGCTCGCCACTGGGCGGATACCTTAGTTTTGGCAGTCGAACGCCACTTAGTGGGCTAGGTCGAGCGATCGACTTCAGTACGAAATCATGAGGCTGGCTCGATCGGGGTTGAGGCGATTCGGAATTGGGATCGGGGTGCAGAGTTTCAAGTGTAATTAGAGTCTAATCATTGGGTTATAACGTTGTTAGAGCTTTGCCATGGGATTGAAGTCAAGTTCTTAATGTTATTCCCCTGGATTAAATTCTTACCTCAACCCCTCAATTTTAAGTAATCGGTAATCGGTCAATTCGTAATAAGTACTAGACATTTAACCTAATCGAATAGGATAAAGCCTCTAGCTTCAAATGAAAACAAAAATTAAACGAATTACTGATTACTGATTACTTACGAATCCACGCGCCAGTCACACCGATCCTTCTTCGATGCCAAAAACAAAAAAAAAGTCTAAGAAGAAATCCCGAAAATCTAAACCGGACGCGAATTCCCGAACGCCAACCCTCAGTAAAAAAGAACTCAAGGCAAAAAAGCGCGAAGCCACAAAAAAGCGTAAAGAGTTTATCCAAGCATTCGTTGCTGCTGGCAGTATTGGGGCGATTCTCGGTGCGATCTTATTTTTCGTCAAAGATCCGAAACTGGCTATTGCCGGTGGTGGTGGCATTGTGGTTCTCGCTCTTTCTTACAAGTACCCCATTCAAGCATTATGGGGATTTTTTATCTACATGCCCTTTGCCGGGACGGTAACCTACTGGATTGGCGGCGGAAATGCCCTCTTCCAACTGGCGAAAGATGGATTCTTCATCCCGGCAATGCTCGCGATGTTTCAGCAGTTGGGGCGACGCAAACAGCCTTGGATTCAACCCAAGAATTTAAAAATTCCGCTGGCAATTTTAATCGTTTCTTGTTTGGTGACGTTACTATTTGTCAACGGCGCGCAGCAATTTTCATCGAAACCCCAAGGGCAGCCGATTCTGATGGGCGTTTTGGGTCTGAAAGTCCTTTTAGGATACGTACCGTTAATTACCTGTACCTATCATCTTCTGAAGGGAAAACGGGAGTTTCTTCTTTTCGTTCGCACCCACGTTGTTTTGGTGATTATTTGCTGCCTCTTGGGAGTGATGCAGTATATGATGCTCAAAACCGGTCGGTGTCAAGGCACCGATCATTTGTTGGGAGAAGACTTATTTAAAGCAACCCTCGAAGCCAAATGTTTGGTTGGTGGTTCCCTAGTTTATAGTCCTTCGCAAGGGATGATTCGCTTGCCGGGAACATTAGTGGCACCGTGGCAGTGGGCCTGGTTTTTAATTGGCAATACATTTTTTACCTTTGCCTCAGCTTTTAACGATCCATCTTTTAAGTGGAAAATTGTGAGTTTTGTGGGGATGGCATTGGTTTTTATGAATGCTGTAATTTCCGGTCAACGAATTGCACTGCTTCTGGTTCCGGTTCTCACTATCATTTTGCTGGTAGTGACGGGAAAAATTACTAAACTGAAACAATTTATTCCCATTGCCGGTGGCATTGCCATCTTAATTGTGGGGGCGACTATCCTATTTCCAGAAGTGATTCAAGAGCGGATCGATAGTACTGTTTCTCGCTGGAATGCTTCGCCACCCACGGATTTTATCGCCCACCAATTTGAGTTTACCTCAAAAGAAAGTAGTCTTTTGGGAAATGGCGTGGGACGCGCCACCAATTCTGCTCGCGTATTTGGAAAAGCCAAGCTGATTGAAACCTATTATCCCAAACTCTTTTACGAACTGGGTCCGTTCGGGACGATCGCATTTTTAGCTTGCGTGACGGCAATTACAGTGAGTACGTTTAAAGCCTATCGATCGGTTAAAGATAAAAGTTTGCGCAGTTATGGTTCGGCTTTTTGGGTTTTGATAGTCTTTATTAGCTATCAAACTTATTACTACCCTCTCGATGTCGATCCGATCGCCGTTTACTACTGGATGGTAGCGGGTGCCATTCTCAAGTTACCCGATATCGATAAGCAAGAACGGGAGAAAATGCGAGATCGCTCGGAAGCTGTCCCAGAACCCTCAAAGAAACGAAGAAAAAAAAGGCAACTTTCGCAGGTTTAAGATTCCTGAAATCTGACGAAAGATTATGAGTTTTATGAAGGCTCGATCGCGAGACAATTCAAAAAAGAATTGTTTTAATAAATTTAGATAGATTAGTTCCAGGCTTTGTCCCTGGCTCGATCGATGCAATTTATGGTGTCGAGCCTCACGCGAAACTTCTCGATCGGTTTATTAAGCGTTATCTTTTTCCCGATCGCCTCTCATGCTCTAGAAATCCAGACCGTTCCCAATCCCCGCGAAACCAATAGCGGTTGGGTGACGGATATGGCAGATATTCTCAGCGATGAAACCGAAGCAAAAATAAACGGGACGATTTCCCAATTAGAAGCAAAAAATGGCACGGAGATTGCCGTAGTCACCGTTCCAGAAACAACCCCAGCCGCTTCTCCCAAAGCATTTACAACGGCTTTATTTAATGATTGGGGAATTGGTAAAAAAGGAGAAGATAACGGCGTATTATTGCTTGTTTCTGTGGGCGATCGTCGCGTCGAAATCGAAACCGGTTACGGCATCGAACCGATTTTGCCCGATCGAAACGTCTCTCAAATTATTGAAACCCGCATCGTTCCCAAATTTAAAGCGGGAAATATGGATGGCGGCGTGTTAGCGGGAACCCAAGCCTTGGTTACGGCTCTAGATACAACGACACCCCAACAAAATTCCCCCTTCTCCCTCTGGCAACTCTTCGGTTCCGGGATGACGCTGGTGGCTGCAGGATGGTTCGTAAAATATAAAATCGATCGTCGTCCCCGATATCTACCTTCAGAAGGGCGATCGCAATTTAACAATCGAAGACGCTACGAGACAAAGGTTCCCGTATGCTGCCAAACTTGCCGCACTCGGATGGTTGAAATCACTCCGGATATCTTATCGACTCGATTGACACCGCCCCAAAAAACGGCCCGAGAACTCAATAGCGTGGAATTTGCTGGTTGGCATTGCTACCACTGCCAACCACCTCTGCCACAGGGTAAGTTTCATTTGCGCGCTTACGTGAATCCTGCGACGGCTTACCAAGAATGTCCCCAATGTCAAGAACGGACGGTGGAGCGATTGAGTTCGATCGTTGAGCAGCCAACGTACTCCCAGCACGGACAGCGTTCCACAACTTGGGAATGTTACTGTTGCGACTACAAAACCCAGGAGTACGCAACTATCCCACGTTTGGTTCGGCAATCCCCCTCTTCGAGTACTCGTCGTCCTTCGAGTCGAAATTCTAGCAGCAGTTCTAGTAGCAGTAGTAGCTGGGGTAGTAGCTATAGTAGCAGTTCCAGTAGCGGTAGTAGCTGCAGCGGTGGTAGTTCTAGCGGTTTTGGCGGTGGTGAAAGTGGCGGTGGCGGCGCTGGTGGAGATTGGTAAAATCGAGTTTGGTTTAATACTTACCTTACGCCATGTGCAACTAAACTATCCAAAACCCAATTGAGCAGGGGACAAGGGTAATTTGTCTGCATCCTCACCACATGAGTGGAGCGAGGTATCAGCAAAAGTTTCCCAAAATTGGATGTTGGAGAAATAATTTCAAAATCGATCGTTTGTGTATAAAAAAGTAGAATCTACAGCATTTCCACCTAATTAAAAAGACAAAAAGTGAAGTCAATCAATGAATTTTGCGGGCGAATCCTTAAATTACTTAGACTAGAATTGAGGTGTGCGCTTGAGTCTAGCCTCTGCGATCGGCTAGCGTCAAATTTCTCGATCGTCAACGTCATTCTTATCTAAGTCTATTTGCTGCGAGATGATGAACTGGCCCTCAATTTCTGTTATCGTGCCCACCTACGGACGGGAGGAACCCCTGCGAGATACCCTCGTCGATGTTCTCGCCCAAGATTACCCGCAGTTTGAGACGATTGTCGTCGATCAAACCCCAACCCACGAACCAGAAACCGAAGCCTGTCTGCAAGAATTTGCCGATGCGGGCAAGATTCAGTGGTTCCGCGTGGATTGGGCGAGTTTGCCGGGGGCGCGGAACTATGCGGTGGCGCGATCGTCTGGAGAAATTATTCTGTTTATCGACGATGACGTGGAACTCGACTCCGGCTATCTCAAAGCCCACGCCCGCAACTACATCGAAAAACCCGATGTGGGGGCGGTTGCCGGACGGGTATTCGATCGCATGAAACTGGCGGACTCCGGCGGCGCACTCGCCATTGAAACCCTACCCCCGGAAGCGATGGACCCGGGAATCGCCTGGTATCATATTGACTTAGTACATACCACCCAACCCCAGCAGGTTCTCTCGGCGCGGGGTTGCAATATGTCTTTTCGCCGGGATGTCTTCGAGAAGTACGGATTGCGCTTCGACGAGCGATTTCGCGGCAGTGCAGTGCGCGAAGAGTCGGATTTTTGCCTGCGATTCCGCAAAACCGGTTACAAAATTTGGTACGACCCCGAAGCCTCGTTAGTGCATTTGGGAGAAGAAACGGGTGGATGCCACGATATTACGACCCGATCGCTCCAATATCAACTCACGTTCTACCACAATCATTTCTGGATGGGGCTCAAAAACCTCACCCCCATTCAATCTCTACGCTTTTTTAGCAAGCTCTTCGACTGCCACGTGTTGGGACATCCCCCCTGTAACAAATGCAGTTCCCTTTCCAAAACAATAGTGCGATTGGGTTTCTACAGTTTGGGCTTGCTTAGCGCCCTAAAAACATCGATTTACTCCCTTTGGGATGACGGTCAAGTTTATACGCGCCAGGTGGGTTTGAAATAAAGGATGACATTCAGCTGATGAGAAGTCTCGGGGGCTTTAGGAGTCTCCTCAACATCTCACAACCTTAAAAAAACTCAATTCGGGCTCGGACCGTTTGTTGCCAGGGTGAGGAATGGAGTCTCGAGTGATAGCTATATTCAATGATGTTAGAACAATTTAGTGCGTTCGCGAAGCGCGCGCGAGCGCAAACATCTCGCTCGCATCACCAATCGATCGCGCACAAAAATGTCCTAACCAGCCTGAATACCGCGATGCGATCGACCATGGCAGATTTCGATCTTGTTCTAGAACGGATTCCGAAACGTTGTCAGCACCGATATCGTTTAAACGACCCGCAAATCTCCCGAACTCGAACTGGCGCAACAAGAAACTCGGGTAGGTATTCCCTACCCGATTTGGAGGATTTACCCACAAACTGCGGGGAAAGCCCGATCGGTGTGCCGCCCGATCTTAGTAGGTTTCAACGTGCCAGCGATGTTCTTTCTTCATCTGCTTCTGGAAAGCACTCCAGTCCACGCCATGCTTGGAAGACGCAGCAGACATTCCTTCATCGATGCCGCCTTCCATTCCTTTCAAACCGCAGATGTAGACGTGAGTGTTGGGCTTCTGAACCAACTCCCACAGCGCATCGGCATTTTCTTGAATCCGGTGTTGGATGTACATCTTGCCACCTTCAGCATTCTTCTGCTCGCGGCTGATGGCATAGGTTAAGCGGAAGTTATCGGGATACTTCTCTTGGATAGCTTCCAACTCGTCTTTGTAGAGAATGTTGGGGGTGTAGGCGCAACCAAAGAACAACCAAGCCAAACCTTTAAAGTTGTAGCCTTCGTTTTGCTCTTTGAACATCCGCCACAGATAAGCCCGGAAGGGAGCGATTCCCGTTCCCGTTGCCATCATGATAATGGTGGCATCTTCATCGTCGGGGAGCAGCATTTCTTTGCCCACCGGTCCGGTGATTTTGACTTCAGCACCGACATCGAGATTGCATAGGTGGGTCGAGCAAACTCCATATACCCGCTCGCCAGTTTCGGGATGGTCGTATTCTAACTGTCGAACGCACAAAGAAACGGTCTTATCGTCAACCCGATCGCCGTGACGAGTCGAGGCGATCGAATACAATCTCAATTTATGGGGTTTCCCTTTATCGTCGGTGCCAGGTGGAATAATACCGATACTCTGACCTTCGACATACTTCAAATCCCCTTTAGACAGATCGAACGTCAGGTGACGCACGGTTCCGTCTCCACCTTCTCTGACGAGTCCTTCGTTGGAGAGACACTCACCCACATAAGGGTTTTTGGGGCGGTAGGTGTTGACTGGGATATTTTTTTTCGACTTTTTGGCTTTGGCCGGTTGGTCTTGTGCTTGAGTCATGGTTTTGCTCGCTTCTGCAGCGACAGGTGGGTTTGCAGAGGCGGCTTGGCTATCCCCACTAGACTCGTTTAGCGGCCGAATGCTGAGGATTTTTCCTCCTAGGCGGGAAATGCGCTTCATCTCGGAGTTCATGCGCGAGTAGGGCACCGTGAAAGATTGTTTGCCACTTTGACGTACCGCAGAGCAAGTCCCGTCGGAATTTTTGCTTTGCCCTAAGCCTTCGACTTCGTAAACAAATAGGCGGCTACCTGAGATCGTGCTATTCGCACCAGCAGCGCTGGGATTGTACATTGATGAAAATTCTCCGAATCCTTTTTTTGAATTTCATATTCGATCGTCCCGTTCTCACAACTCTCAACCAACCACTAGGATCTGCTCGTACGCTTGGAACGCAAGACCTTTGGTCCAATGAACATTGCCCAATAGACATTGGAGAGTCGATCGGACGGGACTTCATCTATTCATTCTAAATGCCAAGGTGGGATAACCAAAGCAACCTCTGGTAAGAGGCTATCAAGGCGATCGATCTGGAACTGTTAACTAGATATCAGTTTTAAGTTTTTTTAAGAGGGCGATTTCTTCTACTATGGATAGTCGGACGCTACCCGATCGGCCCCTATATTCCGCAGATTTTTGGTGTTGGGCTTGAGGATATAAGCGTCGCTGTTCCAATTGCTCTTCGTTACCTTCATGCTCTACGACTGGCTCACGCCGGCCCATTTCATTATGGTCGGTCTGCTACTTGGATTTGCCATCATTCATAGCGGACTGGCGGCTTTGCGGCCCTGGGGAGAATCAAAAATCGGCGCTCGACTTTACCGCGTCCTGTTTGCCCTTCTCAGTTTGCCCTCAGCCGTCATTTTAATCGTTTACTTCATCAACCATCGCTACGAAGGGGCACAACTGTGGATGCTTCAAGGGATTCCTGCGATGAAACCTCTCGTATGGGGTCTGTCTTTCATCTCGTTTCTATTTCTCTACCCGGCAACATTTAACTTACTCGAAGTTGCCGCAATTGCCCGTCCTCAAGTTCACTTATTTGAAAAAGGCATCATGCGCGTGTGCCGCCACCCGCAGATGGTAGGACAGGTTATTTGGTGCGTGGCCCATACTCTATGGCTGGGAACGACGTTTACTCTGGTGACTTCTCTGGGGCTGATTGCCCACCATGTTTTTGCCGTTTGGCATGGGGATCGCCGTCTGAAGCGTCGCTATGGAGAATCCTTTGACGCCCTCAAATCTCGAACTTCGATCGTCCCCTTCCTCGCCATTGCCCAAGGACGACAGACCTTTGAATGGCAGGAATTTCTCCGTCCGGCTTACGTGGGAGTCGTCGCCTTCGTCTTTGGATTTTGGTGGGCGCATCCCTGGTTGATGCAGGCAACGGGAAATCTTTTCTGATAATGGGGATCGCTAGGGACTTTTCGCTCTTAAACTTGAACAATGACCTGCTACTCGGGAACGTAGCCTGGTAGCATGATCCCATATACATACTAAATTTTTAATAAAGACAAATGACCTTGCTTATTTCTACTGATGAGCAAAGCTTTGCACGAGATGTGTTAAATGCATCTACGCCCGTCCTAGTTCATTTCTGGGCACCTTGGTGCGGATTGTGCAAGCGGATTAATCCCATATTGTTGAACTTTCAGGAGCAATGGGGCGATCGCATGGAACTTGTGGGGGTGAATGCCGATCGCAGTTTGAAATTAGCCAGCCAATACCGACTCACGACCTTGCCAACCTTAATCTTGTTTGATGGAAAGCGGGTCGTTCGTCGTTTCGAGGGGTTTCACGGACAAGATGCCTTGCGTCAGGTTCTCGAAGATATGACTCAATATTGCGCGGGGAAAGCGATGGAAGCAATTTCCATCGAATCTCGGCAGAAATTTCCAGCCTAGGAGCTCTCATCAATTCGCGATACATTTCTGAGTGGATGTGAAATTTTGACCCTCGGACGAGTTTTCGAAAGCTCGTCGAGTATTTTTGTGTGGAAAGGGGTCTACATGTGACGGACGAGCGTCTCTGGGAAAATCGGAGTTGAGCGGAGTGTCCGCTCCCCCATCGATCGCTGGTTATTGATGAGCAACTTGAACTCGAAAACGATTGATAGCAGTTGCAACGAGCGTTAGGAGAACCTAAGTTCACACGTGTATCTTACGCCTGTTTACCCAGCTGTCGCCAGTTGGAGCAAGCGAGTGCGCGCGCTCGGATTTTTTCTCCCTCGCCTCTCGAGCTTCTTCGCGCAACTTACTGGGAATTAAACTGGATTGATACTGTTTCGTCATCAGTTTATTGACACAAATCGAAGAAATCGGTGTTCTCCATTCCCCCTTCCCCATGACGGAAAATGTGTAACGTCAAGAGCGCGAACTGCTATAACATCAGACCCCTGAAAAAGATCGTCCGTTTGGTGGCTGTCTTCTCTGGATTCTATCGGTTATTTTTGAGTGGATGGTCGTATTTTTACGTCCGTTCGGATTAAGGAATGTTACATGTTAGATCGTTGGTCTAAAAGCTGTTGCTCCTAGCAATCCGAGTCGAAATCGATCCGGTCTGAAATGGGGTTTCAGGCAATCGCGAACTCACTTTTTCATGATGGAAAATGTAAAGACAAAATTATAAATTCGACGGTCTAGAACGACAGTAGGACTACTCACCTACTGGTGTGTCACAATGTAATCGTTGTTGCCAAACGATGTAAAGAAATATTAAATCGGCTCGCAATGGAACTGATATACCAATATGCCTGGTTGATTCCAGTGTTGCCCCTCGTGGCCGCAATGCTGGTCGGCGTGGGTTTAATTACTTATAACGGAGCAACGAATCGTCTGCGACAGTCGAACGCTGTTCTGATTATCTCCCTCTTAGGTGCGGCGATGACCCATTCGTTCGCTCTGCTGTGGAGTCAGATTCACGGTCACGCTCCCTACACCCACACCATCGAGTGGGCAGCGGCTGGAGACTTCCACCTGCGAATGGGCTACGTCATCGATCCCCTAACGGCGGTGATGTTGGCGATCGTGACGACGGTGGCCGTGTTGGTGATGGTTTACACAGACGGCTACATGGCTCACGACCCCGGATACGTGCGCTTCTATGCCTATCTGAGCTTGTTTAGCTCGTCGATGTTAGGCTTGGTCATCAGTCCGAATCTGGTGCAAATCTACATTTTCTGGGAATTGGTGGGGATGTGTTCCTACTTGCTGATCGGCTTTTGGTTCGATCGCAAGGCGGCTGCCGATGCCTGTCAAAAAGCCTTCGTCACCAACCGCGTCGGCGACTTCGGCTTACTCCTGGGAATGCTCGGACTCTACTGGGCAACCGGCAGTTTCGAGTTTGAAGTCGTCGGGGAACGCCTGCAAGATGCTGTGACCTCTGGTTCCCTCAGCGTCTTTCTGGCCACCCTGTTCGGGATCTTAGTCTTCCTCGGTCCGGTGGCCAAATCCGCCCAGTTTCCCCTCCACGTTTGGCTGCCCGATGCCATGGAAGGGCCAACTCCGATTTCCGCCCTCATCCACGCAGCGACGATGGTTGCCGCTGGAGTTTTTCTCATCGCGCGGATGTTCCCCGTGTTCGAGGGACTGCCGGTAACGATGAATGTCATCGCCTGGACGGGGTGCTTGACGGCATTTCTGGGTGCCAGCATTGCCATTACCCAGAACGATATCAAAAAAGGTTTAGCATATTCGACGGTTTCCCAACTCGGTTACATGGTCATGGCGATGGGGGCTGGGGCTTACACGGCCGGACTATTCCACTTGATGACCCACGCTTACTTCAAAGCCATGCTGTTCCTGGGTTCGGGATCGGTGATTCACGGCATGGAAGCAGTGGTCGGACACGATCCGGTGTTGGCCCAGGATATGCGGTTGATGGGGGGCTTGCGCAAATATATGCCCGTCACCTCCACCACATTCCTCATCGGTACGATCGCCATTTGCGGGATTCCGCCCTTCGCCGGTTTTTGGTCGAAAGATGAAATCCTCGGAGCCTCCTTTGCCGCCAATCCCGGACTGTGGTTCGTGGGTTGGTTAACCGCCGGAATTACCGCATTTTATATGTTCCGGATGTACTTCATGACCTTTGAAGGGGAATTCCGAGGCAACGACATCACCATTCGCAACCAGCTCAAAGCCTCGGCCGAACCGGTTTTCGGTCCCGGTGCGATGGATGTCAAAGAATTAGAGTCGGCAACGGAACCGCACGGCGAATCCGGACACAGCAGCGAACCCCACGAATCTCCGGCAACAATGACCTTACCCCTGGTTATCCTGGCGATTCCTTCGGTACTCATCGGATTTGTGGGTATGCCCTGGCACAACTACTTTGAAGCCTTCGTCCATGCCCCAGGAGAAATCGTTCCCACCTTTGCGGAAATGGCCGAAGAGTTTGAAGTGGGTGAGTTTGCCCTGATGGCAGGTAGTTCCGTGGGAATTTCTCTGTTGGGAATTTCTCTAGCCGTCTTGATGTACCTCAAGGGTCAAATCGATCCAGCAGCGATCGCCGCCAAAATTCAACCCCTCTACCGGTTCTCCCTCAATAAGTGGTATTTCGACAATATCTACGATTCTGTGTTCGTTCAAGGTTCTCGTCGTCTCGCCCGACAGGTGATGGAAGTGGACTACCGGATCGTCGATGGTGCGGTGAACCTGACGGGTTTAGCCACCATGTTGGGTGGTGAAGGACTCAAATACTTAGAAACCGGTCGCGCCCAATTTTACGCCCTAACCATCTTTGCCGCTGTGTTGGGGATTGTCGTCTTCTTTGGCGTGACTTGATCGATTGCTAGCGATCTCGATCGGAGTGGAGTTCGGATGCAACGTTCGGATAACACTCCCCTCGATATCCTTCCATCGGTGGGATCGCTTCTTTACCCCACCGATGGAAACGTGGAAAATCGCGCGTTTAATGAACTTTACCCATTACAATTATGGATTTTCCTTGGCTTACTACAACGATTCTCTTTCCGATCGTCGCGGCTTTGCTTATCCCCTTAATTCCGGATAAGGATGGAAAAACAGTACGCTGGTACGCCCTGGCCGTCGGACTGATCGACTTTGTCATTCTCATCTATGCCTTCTACACCGGATACGATCTGAGCAGTTCGGAGCTGCAACTGGTGGAAAGCTACTCCTGGGTTCCTCAGTTAAATCTCAACTGGTCTGTGGGGGCCGATGGCTTGGCGATGCCCCTGATTATCCTCACTGGCTTCGTCACCACCCTCGCCATCCTCGCAGCTTGGCCGGTGTCTCTCAAGCCCAAACTGTTTTACTTCCTGATGCTGGCTATGTACGGCGGACAGATTGCCGTGTTTGCCGTTCAGGATATGCTACTGTTTTTCCTGGTTTGGGAACTCGAACTGATTCCGGTCTATCTGATTCTGTCGATTTGGGGTGGGAAAAAGCGCCTCTACGCCGCGACCAAGTTTATCCTCTATACCGCTGGGGGATCGCTGTTTATTTTAGTGGCGGCTCTGACGATGGCGTTCTACGGCGATACCGTCACCTTCGATATGCAGGCGATCGCCTCGAAAGATTTCAGCGTCACCCTCCAGTTGTGGCTGTACGGGGCGTTCTTAATTGCCTTTGGGGTGAAACTGCCCATTTTTCCCTTGCATACCTGGCTGCCCGATGCCCACGGCGAAGCAACGGCCCCAGCTCACATGTTGCTGGCGGGGATTCTCCTGAAAATGGGGGGATACGCCCTGTTTCGGATGAACGCCGGGATGCTGCCCGACGCCCACGCCATTTTTGCCCCGGCATTGGTGATTCTGGGGGTGGTGAATATCATTTACGCAGCCCTCACCTCCTTCGCCCAGCGGAACCTGAAGCGCAAAATTGCTTATTCTTCCATTTCCCATATGGGATTTGTCCTCATCGGTTTGGGTTCGTTTACGAATCTGGGTACGAGTGGGGCGATGCTGCAAATGGTCTCCCACGGACTGATTGGGGCGAGTTTGTTCTTCCTGGTGGGTTGTACCTACGATCGCACCCATACCCTGATGTTGGATGAAATGGGGGGTGTCGGGAAAAAGATGAAGAAAGTGTTTGCCATGTGGACGACCTGTTCGATGGCATCCCTCGCTTTGCCCGGAATGAGTGGTTTCGTTGCCGAGGTGATGGTGTTTATCGGCTTTGCCACCAGCGATGCCTACAGCCTCTCGTTTAAGGTTGGCGTGGTATTCCTGGCAGCGGTTGGGGTGATTTTAACCCCCATCTACCTGCTATCCATGCTGCGGGAAATTTTATATGGCCCGGAAAACAAGGAGTTGCTCGAACACGAAGAACTCGTGGATGCCGAACCCCGCGAGGTGTTCGTGATTGCTTGTTTGCTGGTTCCCATCATCGGTATTGGGTTGTATCCGAAGATTTTGACCCAAATTTACGATGCCACCACCGTTCAACTGACGGCGAAGCTACGTCATGCGGTTCCGTCTTTGGTGGCGAAGGAAACCGAATCTCAATCCCAACTTTCTCAACTCTACCAAGCTCCAACTCTGGTAGACTAAGAGTGGATTAGTTAGGAATTCTCGCCCATGCTGGCGAAACTTTCAACTCAATTTGAACCCCTGGCTTTATAACCGGGGGTTTTGCTTTTTGATTCGGATTGCATCGGGAGGAACTTTTGAGATTTAGGTTTAAAACACTTCTCTTACTCGCAATCTTCTGTATATCGAAGCATCGCCTCAAACATCTGGGCATTTTTTGTCTGTGCCAATGTTAAAGGGGTAACTCCCAAAAAATTATTTTTCAGATGAGGATTAGCTCCATTTTCTAGTAATAATACGACCATTTCTGTATTGCCGCCCATCACTGCTTGATGTAATGGTGTATTCCCTTCAAGAACGCTATTGATGGCATCGATGTGCGCTCCTTTGGAAAGAAGAAATTTGACAATTTCTAAATTTCCCCCCTCCACTGCTTGGTGCAGGGGAGTTTCAACATCAGTGACTCGGTTAACATCTGCACCATGGATGACGAGTAATTCTACAATCGAGCGATAACCGCCGCCAATCGCTACATCTAGTGGAGTTTCACTATAAGGATTATTTGCCCGATTACTATCTGCACCATGCTTGATGAGTAGCTCAGTCATCTCGTAATATCCTCTCATCACGGCCAGATGCAGTACGGGTCTACACCCAAAACCCATCGAGCTTAAATCGATCGATTTAGAATTGGGATTCTCTCCTCCCTCTAAAAGTTCTCGAATGAGAGTAATATCGTTTCGACAGACTCCAGTAAAAATATCGTTTGACGCGCCTTTTTGAATGAGAAGATCGGCTATTTTATTCTGGTTTAAAAACGCGGCAATATTCAGGGGTGTTGCACCTACCTTATTTTTCAGATCGATTTCCGCACCGGCATCAACTAAGATTGAGACTACATCAAAATTGCCTTGTTGCACTGCAATAAGTAACGCGGTATCTCGATCGTAATTGAAGAGGTTCACATCTTTTTCTTTTCTAATGTATTCTCGGAGTGAATCGAGATCGCGATCGAGTACGAATTTATGGATGTCTTTTTGTTGCTGCGCAATTATGACAAATGTAATGAGGGTAAAAATATAGGAAATGATAAAAAAAACAAAAACAACTAAATAAACAGGAATTAGTACGAGACCTCTAATGATAGTAAAAATAAAACGAAAATCACGAAGATAGAGATAATTTTTAAACACGATTTCTAGAAACAGAATTGTCGGTGTTTATAAAGATTGATACAACGGCAGTTCGATCGCAAATTGAGTGCCTTCTGTGGGAGTTGAAGTACAACTCAATTTTCCGTGATGTTGTTCGACAATAATTTGGTAACTAATCGAAAGTCCCATCCCCGTGCCTTCTCCCACGGGTTTAGTAGTAAAAAACGGATCGAATATTTTCGATCTTATTTCTTCACTCATGCCAGGTCCGTTATCTTCAATGAGAATCCGAACTCGATCTCCCTCTAGTGCCTTCGTCGTAATTGTAATTCTCGGCGGTTCGGAAAGAGTCCCGTTGTTCTGGGCTTGTCTGAGAAAATAAATACCATTACTCATAATATTTAAAAAGACTTGATTGAGTTTTCCGGGGTCGCACTCGATCGAATCGATCTCATCATATTCTGTCATTACTTGAATATCCGGAGCTTGACCTTTTCCCTGCAAACAATATCGCAATAGGGCTAAGGTGCTATCGATTCCTTGATGGAGGGGAACGCGCTTCATCCCCATTTCATCCAAACGAGAAAAAATTCTTAAGTTTTGGACAATTTGGTGAATTCTCTGAGTGCCAATTTTCATCGAACCGAGCAGTTTGGGCAGATCTTGGCTCAAAAACTCAAAGTCGATCGACTCTTGGCAATCTTGAATTTCTGCAACGGGATTAGGGTAATATTTTTGATAGAGTAACAGTAAATGTAATAACTCGTTCAAATAATCATCGGCATAAGACAGATTCGTTTCGATAAAAGTCACTGGGTTGTTGAGTTCGTGGGCAACTCCAGCAACGAGTTGACCCAACCCCATCATTTTTTCGTTCTGCACTAATTGACTCTGGGCTTGTTTGAGTTCCTTAACCGTCTGTGAAAGTTGCTCGGTCAGATGATATTGTCGCAAGCCCGCCCGCACCCGTGCCTTTAGCTCATTAGGATCGACGGGTTTGGTGAGAAAGTCATCGGCCCCGGCATCCAACCCAGCAATGCGATCGGCGATCGCCTCGCGAGAGGATAGTAAAATAAAAAACGTTCTTCCCAGACTCGGATCTCCCTTCACCTGCCGACAAACATCGATCCCGTCCATCAACGGCATCACCCAATCGCAAATAATCAACGCCGGCTGCATCTGGCGAAATCGCTCTAACCCTTCCACTCCATTTGTCGCGACGATCGGATCGTAGCCTGCCCCCCGTAAGTTCCGTTGAAGAAATAGCCGGCTTGTGGCATCATCCTCCACCACCAAAATTCTTGACATTGTCTGTTGGGATCGGGGTTTACGATTCGTTGCAATGCTCCGGCCAGCGGTCAACAAACGCTTCTAACTCCTCGAGGATACTCTCCAAGCGAGCGACCAATTCCCTCATGCCATCGAGCGTTCCCGCTTTGGCGTGCTGTTCGAGATCTCGGGCAATTTCGGGCATCATCCGCACCGCCGCCGTACTGCTGGCGCCCTTGAGTTGGTGAGCTTTGCGAGCTAGGGTGACAAAATCTTCATTCTCGATCGCATCTTTAACCTGTTGAACTTGAAGCGGCGCATCTTCGAGAAACGTTTCCAACACTTCTCGTTGAAACTCCGGATCTCCCATGGTGAATTGTGCGAGGCGGTCTAAATCAACAGGGGGTTGCATGGGAGAATCGATCGGGGGAGGTGGGCTATCGAGATTCTGGGAAACTGTAGAAGGCTCTTGGGGTTTCTCGCTTTCTACATTTTCGCTCAAAGTGGTGGGTTTTGAGAGCCATTGAGTTAAAACCGCCGCCAAATTACCTAAATCGACAGGTTTGCTGATATAGTCATCCATCCCAGCAGCCAAACACTTTTGCCGATCTCCCTTGAGTGCGTTGGCCGTCATCGCAACAATGGTCGTGTGGCGTTCCTCGCCTTCTCGCTCCCTCAAGGTTTTGGTGGTTTCGTAGCCATCGAGAGCGGGCATCAGGCAATCCATCAATACCAGATCGTAATTATCAGCCGCGAGTTTTTCTAGAGCTTCGAGACCATTGGTGGCACAAACCACCCGCCCAATTCCAAGCTGTTTGAGTTGATTGAGCACGACTTTTTGATTGATCGGCGTATCTTCCACCACCAAAATTTTTAGGCTTTTGAGTCGCTCGGGGCGGATCGGGAGAGTAGAGGTCTCCGCCACACCCGGATTGACGGCCGAACCATCGAAGCTGGCATTTTCCGGTGCCATGCCCCCCGCAATCCGGGCAATGGTCTCCAGCAGCCGGGACGCCTTCATCGGTTTGAGGACGTATCCAGCCGCCCCCTCCTCCAACAAACGTTTGACTTGTCCGTGCTGGCGAATCGACGCTTGCACGATCCATTGAGTGTCCGATAAGTCCGGATCGAAGCTAATGAGTTGACCGAGCATTTCCCCTTGCAGTTTAGGGTTTTGTAAATCGATGGTGACCAGATGGTAAGGTTGTTGCGCTTGGACTGCCCGGCGCAAAGCGGCGATCGCGCTTTGAGCATCTCGCACCCGCTGGCACTGAAGCCCCCAAGCCGCTGCATAGGCTCCGATGGCTTCAGAACTGTTGGGATTGTCGTCGACAATCAGCAACCTCAAACCGGACACCTCGGGGAAATCGATGGTTCTGGGAGAAACTGGATGCCGTGCTGGCTCGAACCGGGCGGTAAACCAAAACGTCGAACCTTGTCCCAAACAACTGGTGACACCAATTTGCCCCTCCATGAGTGCCACGAGTTGCTTGCTAATGGCCAATCCCAAACCCGTGCCCCCGTACTGGCGCGTGGTGGAGGCATCCACTTGGGAAAAGGAGTCAAATAATTTACTCTGACTTTCCGGGGCAATGCCGATGCCGGTATCTTTGACCTCGAAGCGGAGCACGATGGGGGATGGCGTACCCTCTTCGGTCTGAGTTTCGGAGACTTCGGCAAAGGAAACGCCCACGAGAACCTCGCCGTCGAGGGTAAATTTAATCGCATTCCCGATCAAATTGAGCAAAATTTGCCGCAGTCGGGCCGCATCCCCTCGGAGGTTGGTGGGGACGTGGCGATCGATGGCTGCAAACAGTTCCAATCCTTTGCTCTGAGCTTGAGTGGCGAGTAAATCCACCACATCTTCCAAACAGGCATTCAAGTCGAAATCGATGGTCTCGAGCTGCATTTGACCGGCTTCGAGCTTCGAGAAATCTAAAATGTCGTTAATCAGTAACAACAAGTTCTGACCGCTGGTTCTCAACGTTTTGACGAAGTCTTGTTGTTCCCGATTGAGGGGCGTTTTCAGTAGCAAGTCCGTCATGCCGATCACCCCATTCATCGGGGTGCGGATTTCGTGACTCATATTTGCCAAAAACTGAGATTTCATCCGGGAGGCTTCAATGGCAGCTTCGCGAGCCTCTACAAGTTCGTCAATGGCTTGGGTGACGATGGCAATACCGCCAATTTCTCCTTTACTGACGTACCAGGGTTGAATCGCCCGTCGCAGGTAGAGGGTGGAACCATCCGCGCGATGCCAGCTTTCTTCGGGACTGGAGATGACCTCGCCCGCTAAAGCCCGTCGGTCTGCCTCGAGCCAATTGTCGGGCCAATCGGGAACTAACTCGTAGTGCGATCTTCCGATGAGTTGTTCCCCGTCAAGATCGTAGTCGATGAGCCATTGGTTGCTGTGAGCCATATAGCACATTTGGCGATCGAGCAGGGCCATCGCGACGGGAACGTGAGTAATAATTTGCCGCAGCTGTTGGCGTTCGGCCAGAAGTGCCCGTTCGGCGAGCTGACGCTCGATAAAGATCGAAATCGCCGTGGCGGCCGCTCGGAGCAGTTCGATTTCTAAAGTTTCCCATTCTTTGGCGATCGTGCGGTGCTCGAAACCGATGGAGCCAAAAAATTGACCGTTCACCGACAGGGGTAAGATGAGAACCGAATGTAAGCCTCGCTCCATGAGAACCTGGCATTCCGATTCGGGAAAATCTTGGGGTCGGCCGACGATTTCTTGTCCCCGAGCGAGTAAGTCGAGCCAACGGGGAAACCAGTCCGTTTCGGGCGAACCCCCTGGGAGACTCTCAGACCCTTCAGAGGATGACGCGAACCACTGAGTGCGTCGGATGGTTTGCCCGCTATTGGAATCGCGCTCGCAAATATATACCCGACTTGCATCGCTGGCGCGTCCGAGGGGTTCGATGGTTCTTGAATGCTCGAAAATGCGATCGCCCCCCACGAGCAAGCGACGCTGCACCTCCACCAGAGCCGCCAGATAGCGCTCCCGTTTGGCAAGGGCTTCTTCGGCTTGTTTGCGTTCGGTAATATCCCGGGCAATGCCATCGAGGCGGACGGGTTCTCCGTCGCGATCGAAAATCGATCGCGCCCGTTCTTGGAGCCAGCGCACTTCTCCGGAGGCTTTGACGATCCGAAATTCGATCGTACTGCTCCCGAGCTCTAACGCTTCGAGATGGGCGAGATCGTAGCGGTGGCGGTCTTCGGGATGAATGCTTTGCCGCCATAAATTGCGATCGCGCAGAAAATCATGGGCGTTGCGATTATAGACTTTCGTCACCGCCGAGCTGATGTAGAGCAGCGTGCCATCGACGACGGAGCGAGACCACACCACATCATCGAGGGAGGCAAGGATGCTATCGAGGCGTTCTTGACTTTGGGCGCGGGCCACTTGCGCCCGTTCCCGTTCCCGAGCTTCGATCGCCAGGGAAATGACGTAGGCGAGGTAGTTGGCAAAGTTTTGTTCTTCCACGGCCCAGGGTCGGATCGAGCCGATATGCTCGTGGCACAAAATTCCCATGGTTTGTCCGCCGACGCGAATGGGCACGTCGAGAGTGGAGGTAATTCCCAAGGGTGCGAGATAGCGCTCGAAATACTCTTGGGTGCGCGGATCGCTTTGAACTCGATCGACCGCGATCGCATTTTGGGATTCGATCGCCCGAAAATAATTGGCGCTATTGTTTTTTTGCATCTCATCCCCCTGGGAATAGCGATCGGGGGTAATTTCGTAGAGCAGGCTGCAGTGCAGTTTGGATTTATCTTCGTTATAAAACCAAACGCTGGAACGTTCGACGTTCAGGGTGCGCGCCGAAATTTGGACGATTTCGCGCAACGCCAGTTCCAAGTCTCCAGAGTACAATTGGGGCTTGCGCGCCATTTCCAACATCGCCAGTTGCTGTTTTCGCAGGCGAATTTCGCTCGCGCGCAGGGCTTCTTCCGATCGCTTGCGATCGCTAATATCGGTAATGGAACCCACCATGCGCGTGGCATGACCGCCGTCGTCCCATAGGGCTTGACCGCGATTGAGGATCCATTTGTAGCTGCCATCTCGGCAGCGCATCCGATGTTCGACGGTATAGTAGGGCGTTTGACCGGCGAGATGGTCTCTCAGGGCCGCCATCACCCATTCTCGTTCCTCCGGATGAACCCGATCGACCCAGGCCTCGAAGCGATCGCCGATTTCTCCGTTTTCGTAGCCGAGCATTTCCTGCCAGCGGGAGGAAAAAAACATGTCGTTGGAGTTGGGGTTCCAATCCCAGATGCCATCCCCGGTTCCCCGCAGGGCGAGTTGCCACCGTTCTTCGCTATCGCGCAACGCCGCTTCGGCCCAAGTGCGTCCGGCAATTTCCGAATCTAAGGCGCTGTTGGCTTGCAACAACTCGGCGGTGCGTTCGCGGACTCGGTTTTCTAAGTCGTTGTTAACGCGATAGAGGGCTTCTTCTGCCCATTTACGTTGCAGTTCGGCAGCGGCGCGGGCGGCAAATACGCTGATGATATATTGCACCCGTTGCGGATCGGACAGGGGTTTATCGTCGAGGACGCACAGGTTGCCGATGGGTTGTTGGTGGGTGTCGAATAAGGGAATGCCGAAATAGGAGACCGCTTCCATCTCCACCAAATCGGGGGCGTCGGGAAAGTGTTCTTGCAGCCGTGCGGGATAGCACAAGGGTTTTCCCTGGCACCGCACTTGTTCGCAGGGTTTGTTAGCGATCTCGAGGTGGGAGGTTTCGAGAAATCGATCGCCGGTCCATCCCGCCAGCAGGTGAACGCGATCGGGCACATCTCGATCGGTTTCGGTCACCAAAGCATAGCGCACTCCCAAGGCTAAGGCCAGATGCCTCACCAACGCCCGAAAGAATTCTTTGCCCGTCACTGACGCCGTCCCGGCCACGATATTGTGCAGGGCGGCTTCGGCTTTCTGACGTTCGGAAATCTCCCGTTCGAGTTGGGAAATGGTTTCTTTGAGTTGCTCGTTTTGCCGACCGACTTTGCGGGCTAAAGCCGCGTTCATTTTGGCGATCGCCGCGTCGTTTTCTCGCCGTTGGGTAATATCTCGACCGACGCAGATAAAGGTGGGGTCTTCGTCGAAATCGGAGTAGATCGCCGAACAGGAAAAGGCGATCGGTACCGGGGAACCGGTTTGGGTCTGACAGACGATTTCCACCTGGGTTTTGAGGGGTTCTCGATCGTCGCTGGCGAGAAAGACTTTCGATTGTTCCCCCACTTGGAGGAGCAAACTTAACAGGAGATCGGCATCGGGACTGAGCATCGAAACCGGTTGTCCCATTAACTCGGCTTCGTCGTAACCGAGTAAGTCTTGGGCGGTTTGATTGGCGGTGACGATGGTGCCCGTATGTGTCATAATCAGGAGCACGTCCGCCATTTCGGTAATAATTTGGTGCAGGTAGCTCCGGGTTCGCGATAAATTATTGAGTAAAAGTTTGGTTTCGTGAACTTCCTGGACTAAATGCTGTTTGACGAGGGTGCGTTCGGTAGAATCTTCAAACACCACGTACAGACGATCGGACCGCGTACCTTGCCCGCGATCGCCGATCAGGTAGAGGTCGAAGTAAAATGGCAGCTCTGGATTGGTTTGTCGGTCGATCGCCGAGATCGTCCAACGAGGTTGCCGACCATCTAGAATCCGTTCGATCTGAGGCTCGATGCCGATAATTTCTGGAAAAGCTCCCCGTACGTCTCGACCGATTTGTACTTCTGGCTCGCGATCGGCAAATTGCCTCGCGTTGGGGGAGATTTCAACGATCGTGAAATCTCGATCTAAAACGAGGTACTCTAACTGAAACGAAGCCAGAAACTTCTTCAAGATATTACTCATATCTGCTATCCGAGCTGACAGAAAGAATTCCAGGAATGGGAAATTCTAAATTCTATAAGTTGTGATGGCAAAGTCCGGGCAAGCTGCCCAACCGCCAAGGTTTGTAATTTATCGATTCAATCGCAATTTAAAAAATTAAATTTCGAGCTAGGTTTTCAAATATCTCGTCTACGCAGTCACCTGTTTTGGCCGATGTAAAACAACGATGTATCACATTTGGAAAACGGCTCAAGTCGATATATTTATTTAATTTTTCGAGTTGAGGATGACTGACTAAGTCGGCTTTATTGAAAGCAACGGAAATCGAACTTTTGGGGTTGACGGATGCAAAAAGTCCAATTCGTTCTTTCAAATTTTCAACGGTTTCCAAACGAGTAACGTCCGCAACAACTAATGCACCCGCAGCACCCTGTAAGTAACTTGGGGCAATGGCTTTAAAGCGCGTATGCCCTTCCAAATCCCAGATAATCAGCTGGAGTTTTGCTGATTTTTGTGGGTCTTCGTGGGTAATTTCAATGGTTTTTCGAGAGATTTTTACCCCAACGGTTGAAAGATACCGATCGCTAAATTCGCGTTCGACATAACGGCGGATCAGGCTAGTTTTTCCTACCCCAAAATCCCCGACCATACAGATTTTTTTAGATATCGTTGCCATTATCACCTGCAGTTTGCCGATCGGTGGTTTGGATCGGTTCAAATCGGACACATCGACTTAAAGCTAAGGGTTGCTCGGCACTCACATCCGGAGGACGTTCGATCGAGCCGTGGGCGATTAAACGTTCGGGTTCTATCCCGCGAGCGATTAGGCTATTCTTAACGGCGTTCGCTCGTTGCTGTGCCAGGGATCGATTAGCATTTCGACGACCCGTAATATCGCTATGCCCGACAATTTTCAGTTTGAGCTCCCGATGTTGTTCGAGCAGTTGCCCGATGGGTACGATCTTAGCGGCTTCGGTCTCTGTTGGATAGGCAATCCCTTTATCGAAGTAAATTCGCGCGCTCAAGATTTGAGACCAGCTCTGTAACTGTAGAGCTGTCACGACAGAATCAACCCCAGGAATCTCGTCGAAAGCTTGGGTCAATAATTCGGCTTGGCTCGCACTCTCGATGGTTCCTCGTACCCTAACTTGATTGTCTATATAATCGGCCCAAATATCAATGTCTTCGATGCGATTGAAGAATCCGACGAGGCGTTGAACTTCCGCTTCGGCGACGGTGGGATTGGGGGGAACCTTCGCCGCGAGAATGCTATTATCGATTTCCCACTGGGGCAGCGCTTCCTCGGTGACTCTTTGGGCGAGAGTACGGGAAAACTCATCGGGTAACTTTCCCGACAGTTGGAGTTTCCGACCTCGCACCCGCGGGTCGATCCGATAAATTGCCAGCTCTGGCGTTGAGTCGAGAGCCACTTGCACCCGTCGTTCGATATGGCGCTCGTAGAGTCGCCAACCCCCCAAAATCGTCGTTCCCAACAGCAGGAGCGCACCTACGGCTAAAACCGTGGTCGGTGGAGAGGTAGAATGCTTGCGCTCGTTCTCCACTTCGGCGGTGTGCATCAAAATTTCCAGATGCTGGCGAACGGGGTCGGGAATGGAATCGGGGTCTCCTTCAAATTCTTCGAGGTGGCGATCGTATTTCCGGACGATCGTTCCGAGGGTTTGCCGCATTTTGGCCAAAAAAGATTTGGAAGGTTCTCCCTGAATCGAAACGGCAAGATAGCAGTATCCTGCGACTTCTAAGACGATCTTCGAGCCGCTGTATTCAATTTCGTGGAGTTCGGAGGTCTGACCCTCCCGGGCGATACAATCGTTGGCAAAGCTGCGAATCGCCGTGAGCATTCCAGCAATCATTTCCGATTCGAGCCTTTCGCCACCGCTTTTCTGCACTTCCGCCACAATTAAACCCGAGGCTTTGTGAATCAGAAAAATGGCTTCCACGATACAGGGCATCGACTCCCGCAGAATCAGTTCCGCTTCGGAAACCCCCTGGATTTTGGCGCGAATCTTGCGCTCGACGCCTTGAATGCTGAGGGCATTTTCAACTTTGGCGTTAATCTCGCGAATGGCTTCCCCCATATACTTGGAAATGGTTGCCCCGATTACAGGATAGAGGGCATCCACCATCGCATCCCGTTCGAGTTCGATTTGGGCTTTAATGGCGCGTCCCATTTCCGAACCCAAGGCATCTTTGATGGCATCGCGATCGATGCGAATTTGCTTTTTAATCGCCGAGGCCACTTCCGGTGCAATGGCACTGGCGATCTGTTCGGGAGAATTTTCAATTTCTTGGGCGATCGCCATGGGAATGACATCGGCGAGGGCTTCCCCGAGGGATGCGAGATCTTGCTGGCTTTTTTCGAGCAGGACGCGATCGATAATCGGAACTAACATGTCGCAAATCCCGGCTTGGGTTTCCCGTACCCGTTGTGTCAGCAGCTCGTTAATCAGCGGCAATAAGGGATCGACCAGATCGGTGGGTTCGTAGATTTGACCTTCGAGGTGCTCGAGTTGCGCTTCGATCTCATCGATCCGAGTTTGCATCTGTTCCCACGGCACCGAAGGTTCTGGAGGCGCGGGAGTGGGAGACTCTGGTGGGGATTTCTCGACGGGTTCCTTGGGAGGGTTCTTCGGGAAAGAGGTGTCGAAGAGGTTCGATGGGGGTGATGGCGATGGGGACGTTTTCGCCGGTTCAGCAGCAGAGTCGGTGTTTTTTTGACCGTTAATGGATGCGAGCAGTCTCTGCAATCGTCCCCCAGCAGAACTCTGTTGTTTTGAGGCTTGTTTTGAAGCTTGAAGAAAATCCCAAGATAGGGAAGTACTCAGGTGCTGGCTCATCAACTCTTGCAAGCGCCCTCTGGAGGATTTTGGTTTTTGGGGGGGGTTTGAAGGTGGTGGGGGTTCTGTTTCTTGGATGGTTGCAAGGGGGGCAGGCGGTTCCGATATTGTTTCTTCGGGAATGGGAGAGGGAGTGACTTCGAGTTCGTCTTCCTCACGGGAAAAAACATTCTGGGAGGCTCGAATGGTGTCATCGTCAAGAACATCGGTTAACAGATCGAGCCAATTGCCAACTGTATCTCCAGTTTCGGCGATCGACTCCCTACTTTCGAGATCGTTTGCATCGGAGCGATCGATCTTTTTCCATGACTCCATCGGCACAAATAGCTCGCGCTTCAACTCACAATAGACGATTTGAATTTCGGTGGTGGACCGTGCCCGGTATTTGGCTTCCTCTCAAGACCAAAACAGCCTTTGGGTTTTGGATGGGGAGCTGACCGTCTCTGGATAAGATTGTCAGGTAGATCGTACCTGGGTGTTTCGTTCCCCTCCTTAACTTTAAACCCGCGATCGCTCCTGGTGGCTAATCTACTCTAAATGCCGATTGTCTGATTCGGGGAGTAATAATTCTCCGTTTTGTTGGGTGGTACGATTCGAATCCGACTCTTGAATGTAGTTTTTGCCTTTAAGTTTCATACAAAAATCGAAAAACAGCTCTGCGATTTCATCTTTAGAAAGTTTTTCTTCTAGCAAATTGCCATAGTGTTTTTCTAATTCTTCAAGTAAAGATTTTTGCAGATTCGACAAGTCATTCTGGAAGTTATCTTTAACCTGAGATATTTCTAGTTGAATGGACTTAGATTGACTATCTAATGCCGAATTCAAAGAGACGATCTGGGTCGATAATTTTTGACCGGTACTATCTAAATCTTGACGCAGGTCGGCAATTTCATCATCGGCCGCCGCACTGAGATACTGAAGCTTCTTTTCGATCGAACTGACAGAGGTTTGGAGATCGATTGAGAATCCTTCTCTCAAATCTTTCAGCTGTTTTTGAACTTCTTTTTGAAAATTCGCTAAACTAGATTCTAAACTTTGAAAGCGATTTTCATAAGTTTGAATTTTTTCTCCGAATAAAATATCGCGAATTTGTTCGATATTGCCGAGCCTATCTTTGAGATCGGTGGAAATTTCAGACATAGATTACAGAAGTTGCGAGTGACTTTAATATGCTAAGGTAGCACCCGAGAAGTAACAAATTTTCTTTTATATTTTACATAGGAAGATGGAATGTTATTTAAAGCGTTAAAATTCGATCGAAAATGGCGGTAATATTTAAGATTTAAAAATAAAAGGATAAATATACCCAATCTTATCACGCGATCGCCGTCGCGAGAATGTCTCCATGTCTCGATCTCGACAGCAGTCGCAACGGTTTCGAGTCACGGACAACGGAACCCTTGAGGGCAATCTCGAGATCCTCAGTCGAACGCGAGCCAGACAAAGCTAAAATAACGTAAATTCGGGTTAAGCCGCAGCCGGAAATCGTGAATCTGGGCGAAGTTCGAGGGGTCTGGCGATTCGAGAGTGTCTGGGGAAACACACTCAGACCCGGCACACCACACCGGAGTGAATCGTCTCTCGGTTCAGGGGGAAAACTCCATTCCCCATTCCCCGTTCCCTATTCCCCATTCCCCACCTTCACCCGCAACTGTCCGATCCCGAACTGACGTTAAAATAGATGGCGAGTTGAGATGCCCCCTGGAGACGATATTATGACCCAAACCGAGTACGAACCGATTATCGGGCTGGAAACCCACTGCCAGCTCGGTACCGCCACCAAAATTTTCTCGAACTCCTCCACGGAATTCGGAGCAACTCCTAACACGAATATCGACCCGATTTGTATGGGATTGCCGGGGGTGTTGCCCGTTCTCAATCAAAAGGTTTTAGAATACGCGGTCAAAGCGGGCTTAGCTCTCAACTGCCAAATCGCTCCCTACAGCAAGTTCGATCGCAAGCAATACTTCTACCCGGATTTACCGAAGAACTACCAAATTTCTCAGTACGATCTGCCCATTGCCACGGATGGATGGCTCGAAATCGAGCTGGTGGATGAAGATGGCAACCCGAAGCGCAAGAAAATCGGGATTACGCGCGCTCACATGGAGGAAGATGCGGGGAAACTCGTTCACGGGGGTAGCGATCGCTTAGCGGGTTCGACGTACTCTTTGGTGGACTACAACCGCGCGGGGGTTCCCCTACTCGAAATTGTCTCGGAACCCGATATTCGCACCGGACAAGAGGCGGCCGAATACGGTCAGGAGTTACAGCGGATCGTGCGCTATCTGGGAGTGGGCGACGGCAACATGGAAGAGGGTTCCTTGCGTTGCGACGTGAATATCTCCGTGCGTCCGGTGGGCCAGAAGGAATTTGGCGTGAAGGTGGAAATTAAGAATATGAACTCCTTCAGTGCCATCCAAAAGGCGATCGACTATGAAATCGAGCGGCAAATCGCCGCCATTGAGGCTGGAGAGAAGGAGAAGATCGTCCAAGAAACTCGGTTGTGGGATGAAAACGCCCAGTGCACTGTGAGTATGCGCACGAAGGAAGGGTCGAGCGATTATCGCTATTTCCCGGAACCGGATCTCGGACCGATCGAAGTCTCCCCGCAGCAACTGGAAGCTTGGAGATCTGAACTTCCAGAACTTCCCGCCCAAAAACGGCATCGATACGAAGAGAAGCTGGGTTTGAGCGCCTACGATACCCGTGTCCTGACGGAGGAACGAGCGGTTGCCGAATATTTTGAAATGGCGACGAATCTGGGCGCACCGACCAAACAAGCGGCGAACTGGGTGATGGGGGATATTACAGCTTATCTGAAGACGTCCAAGCAAAGTATTACCGAAATTGCCCTGACACCAGCGATTCTGGCGGAGTTAATTGACCTGATCGAAACGGGAACCATTAGCGGGAAAATTGCCAAGGAGATTTTGCCGGAACTACTCGCCAATGGCGGCTCGGCGAAAGAACTCGTCGAAAGCAAGGGTCTGACGCAAATTTCCGATACGGGAGCTTTGGAAAAACTGATTGACGAGGTGCTTGCAGACCATCCCAAGGAATTGGAACAGTATCGCAACGGTAAAAAGAAGCTACAGGGCTTTTTTGTCGGTCAGGTGATGAAACGCACCAGCGGACGCGCCGATCCGAAGTTGACCAATCAGTTGCTGGCTCCGAAGTTAAAGGGGTAAAGATGCGATCGGGCGGTGAAGAAAGAACAGGGTTCGCTAATTTAATTGAGGGGCTTGACCCCCCACCCCAAAATCGCTATACTCATGTTAAGTAGATGCACCCTGATGGCGGGGAGAGTGAGAACTCTCCCTT
>NZ_JBRJXU010000078.1:0-6688 GCF_057467645.1 Zarconia sp. | reverse complement strand
ATGCCGACCCCATGACCCGAGTAGAAGCCCTCGCACTGTCCGTCAAAACACTACAAATCGTGGAGAACTCATGACAACCGTAAACCTGACTTGCCCCGAACTGGCAACCCTTCGAGAGATGGTGTGGAATGCGATCGACTCTCTCCAAACCTCGGGAGACGATACCGCAGACAATCCAACCTTTACCTTCTATTGCCAGCTCTACGGCAAACTGGGCGGCAATCCCCCAGCTCCCAATCGGGATGAGGAGATTTCCCCCGCCCCTCACCAAAGCGGTATCGACCTTGCCGACTCGTTAATCGATCGCATTCGGAGCCAAGAAAAGTAGAAGCGATCGCCGCCTGTACCACCAAGTGCGATCGCCCCAAGCGTCCGCCCGAGCGCATAGCACGCTCGGGCCAAACACCACTAATTCAATTGAACCATGACATACTCACCCACAGCCCCCTCATTCAACGTATCCGGACGCTCCTACTCCAAGAATCCCCCCGGCGTGTCCCTCACCCCCAACCCCTTAACTGAAGCCGACTTCAAATCGAAACTCGAAAAAGCCAAGGGTCGCGAACGGGCGCTCAAAGTCCAGTTGCAAGAGGAAAAGAACCGTCAGACCGGATGGCTTCTTGCCATCGAACGCGAGAAAACTACCGGGCTGTCATTCAAGCACCAGCAAGAGGGTCAGAAAACCTTAATCGAACGCCATCGGTTCGATGCCCTCAAAATCGACGTGAAAACCGAGTTTGGCCTCATCGAACACGCCAAGCTCAAGGGCAAGATTGCCGACACCGATAAGGCGATTATCGAAGTCGAGCTGGGGACGAAGAAGGACAATCTTAAGTCAGCGATCGACTTCCGCAAGGTCAATGGCGAGCGCAACAAAATCGCTCTGAAGACCCAAAAGCTCGACGTAAAAGCCCTGCAAGCTCAGTTTGACGATCGCCTCGCCGAACTCCGAGGTCTGGGTCACAAGATTACGGGGGTGTAGATCGTGCAAGCCCAGCAAATTACCGAACTCAAGAAAGTTGCCACCATCGGTTACGTCGTTTCGGGTCTGAGTCTGGGCTTGTGGTCATCTGCCCTGCTACCACGCTTAAATCTTGCGGTAGTAGGGGCGGTTGCCTCAAGCGTAGGACTTGCACCCATTCGCAAGCGTCAAGCTGAACTGGCGATCGAACAAGCGAAGAAACAGCTCGACATCGATCGTGCCGATCGTAGAGAACAGCTCAAAGATTGGGAGCGCGACCTACAAGCCCGGTCTGTGGATTTGGATTCTCGCCAGATGGATTTAGACCGGGAGAACGAACAGTCACGAATCGAACTAGATCGCCAACGGGAGCAATGGGAGCAAGAGCGTACCATTGCCGATCGCACCGCTGAAAGTGAGATTCGCGATCGCAAAAAAGAACTCGAAGACGAGTACGAAAACCGCTTCAAGATGCGTCAACTAGAAATAGAGCAGGAGTATGGCGCTCTTAATACCGAACGAAAAACACTTGATGCAGAGCGCTCCCAGTTCGAGGCACATCGAGATCGTGAACTCGCAGCTATCGAAAAAGAACGGGAGCTAATCGAAAAAGCAGCCCAGGAAACGGTACATACCGGACTGGCCGACCTCGAAGCCCAGCAGCAAGAAATCGAAATACAAGCCCGTCAATGGGTAGCCGACCAACTCGAACCCAAAAACGAGCAAATTGCTGCCTTACAGGCTGAAAATGAGGGACTAAAAGAGCAGTTAGCCGTTGCCACCTATCCCAAGATTCCCCGTGGTCTCGATCGGGTTTGCGTCTACCTCAAAGAAGTTATCCCCGCCCTCTACCAACTTGGGTTCAAACTCGACTACGACCACCACGACACCAACCCCAATCGCGATCGGGTTTGGTTCCGTCCCCAGAATACCTTTGACATCAAGGAACTCGACAAGCAATCGGGACTCATCCAAGGACTCATCGGCTCCAAGCATCCTCTCTCGTGGCAGTGGATTGACAAGGGGTTGATTCAGCTTGAGGTGTCCACCGCAGGAGTTGAAACCAGCACTAAAACCAGCAAGCGCAAAATCGCCGATCGCATCGTCGATGGCGAACAATGGCTCATCCACCTGGTAGACAAATGCTTCCACTTCCGTATCAGCGGTGAAAACGGCAGCGGTAAATCCGAATTCTTCAACAATCTCTACTGCATCGCCAAACACCGAGTATTCGCTGGCAATCTCGACCTAACCCTCATCGACCCCAAATTCCCCCTCTCCCCCTGGATTATCGAAGGTCAACCCTTCCTCCCCCAGTATCGAAGTTGGGAAGATGCCCCCAACGGTGTAGCCGACATGGCAGCACTGGTAGATGCTCGAATCAAGCGAGCCTCCGACGAGTTCGACCCCCAGAATTGGATCGACGGGACAACTCCAGAATTCACCCCATCCATGTGGGCGATCGATGAAACCGATACCACCATGTCTCGGTACAAAAAGGAGATTAAAGACAATCTTCGAGTTGGCTTGAAGGTGGGACGGGCATTGCGGGTGATGGTCTGTTATATGTGTCAGTCCTATCTCCCCAGCGACATCGGATTGAACCATCCCGACCTGAAAGCATCTGCCACCATTCTGCTGTCAACATCGGCAGAAGAAGGAGCAGACGACTTGCCCATGTCCAAAGAACGGCGATTGGAAATCAAAGAAGAAATCGCTTATCTAAATGCCCAAGGGTGCAAGTATTTTGCCCTAGTGAAATATCCCGGCGTGCAGCCATTCGTTGCTCGTTTGCCCAAGCCAAAAGCTTACGCGCATTTGCAGTTTGAAATCGGGAAAAATGGGGAACGGCATGGGGATGCGGGTGCAGGTCGTTCCCGTTCGGGTGAAGAGGCGGGTGCTTCATCAAAGCACTTGCCCGACAAGAACTCTGGCGATTCGCGCACCTCAGAACCCCCCAGCTTCCAACCCGATTTCGGGGGTATCTCGACTGCACCCGCACCCTGCACCCTTGCCCCAAGCGGGGAAGCCAGCCAGTCAGAAATCGATCGCGTCATCGGGCTTTTAAGAGATGGTTGGAAATCCCAAGAAAAAATTATTAAATCCGTTTGGGGCGTATCTCGATGTTCTAAGAAAGGTTCGACCTATCAGAAAAAAGTTGGAGTCGTCAAAGCCATTCGCGCCCAGATCGGACTCTAAAGATGTGTCATCATTTCCCCAGGAGAAATTTTCGTTGGGGAGCCGTAGCATTCGCCTTTAGATTCTCTTTAGATTTGGGCAACAAAAAGCCGAACTAGATCCGGGAACAAACCGGGATTAATCCGGGTTTGTTCCCGGTTTAATCCCGGTTTAATCCCGGTTTAATCCCGAATCGGACTTAAAAGTGCTCGTCAAAATGGTGTTTTTAGTCGGGTTGAGTGGGGCCGAACCCGTTTGTTCCCGGTTTAATCCCGGTTTAATCCCGGTTTAATCCCGGTTAGACCCCGGTTTAACCCCGTTTGGCTTCACCTCGCGCCCCGACATGATTTGCAGCAAGGTATGTCAAATTGCAGCCTCGGTCGTTGGAGTCCGTTAACCCGAGAGTGTCTAATTTCAAACCGAAAAGTGATGAAAAATTCAACAAAGGTCTAACCTCCCATGCGAGGAGTCCCGTCTTGATTTTTTGAGGGAGTGACAACTTTACATTTCTTTTGAATTGGAGGAGAGTTGGGTATTGTCCGGGTCGTGTCCGGGTCGTGCCAGGGTCGTTTTCCCGATGGGGTCAGATGCTGCATGATTTACAGCAAGGTATGTCAAATTGCAGCCTCGGTCGTTGGAGTCCGTTGCTCCGAGAGTGTCTAATTTCAAACCGAAAAGTGACGAAAAGTTCAACAACGGTATGCCGTCCCCCCGCTCCGCGTTGCTGGGGGAGAGATATATTTGTGTGAACGATTGTTGTCCTAACCGTGATGGCTACAGCTATAGTTAGGGCTACAGCTAATTTAGAGAAGCCCAGTGCGATTTGTGATGTTTGCCCCCCAATGAAATCAAAATTCCCACCCTCGCGCATTCACCCCCCAGGCAGCCCAAGAGAATTTCGAGCATTGGGAAGATTCCGGGCAGCATTTAGAGCCTCCGAGGGCAACGAAAACCGAGGCAGCTTGCATCTGGGAGATTGTCAAATCCCCGCGAGCATTCCTCTCAAAGTCCTCGCCCAAACACAAAACCTCAAAGAAGGCATGGCAATTTGGAACGGATATCCCAGAACCGATCGAGCCGGAAATCTCACATCGTTCCAAATTCGGGGGTTATTCGCGCTTTCAGAAGAAGTGAACCGATTTAGCATTCGCGGTCTTCTAAAATCTTGGCAGCCCCAGAGCCAACTGCTCAAAATCGAAATTCGCTCCAACCCCAACGCCTCTCGGAAAATCCGACCGTTTGTCATCACCGTACATGGCGTTCTACCCCAGCCCCAAGTCGGTCAGTTCTGGGACTTAGAAGCCCGACTCGAATTGGGACAACTCGTACTCGCAGACGGTCAACTCATCGAGCTTCAAACCGAGTCCGACCCAGACTCATCCCCCAACTCACCATCTCCCACCCCTCCATCCCAACCGAGTCCACCCTCAGAAAAAGACGCGCCCCCACCGCTCCAAGCCAATCCAATCCCAAGTCCAACCCCAGACTCATCCGCAGCATCAGCACTCCAACCGAGTCCACCTCCAGACTCATCCGCAGCATCAGCACTCCAACCGAGTCCACCCTCACCCCCCACAGAACATCTTCCCACCATGGCCCGCGCCGAAATCACCCTCAAATTCAGCCAGATTCCCACCCCGAAACCACTCGGGGGAGGGCGAGTGGAAATCGCCCTCGTTGACGAAGCCACCGGGCTGGTATTTACCGCCAGCTTCAAAAACAAAACCTGGAATAAAAACGCCAAAAAAATGGAAGAATTTGAAAGCTGGGTCGGGGCGGTATCTGGGAAATTCGGCAAGCCAACCGAAAAGGGATTTTCCCTAGAGGATGCCGGAATACAGGTATTTGAGAAAATCAAGAAGCCAGCAGCCCAAGAGTCATCAGATGTAGAGAAAACGTAGGGAGTCTCGGGCGATTGTAATCTTGACGAGTGACAGAAATATTGAGAAGTTGCGCCATCGCCAGTGTGGAGGGGGGTATCGAGGTTGTCGATGCTGGGTGAAGTAGGGAAAGCCTTCTATGACGACGTAGGGTGCGAGTTGGATGGTGGGGGCGATTCTCCGTTTGAGACGCTGCGCGATCGCATACCGGGTGAGGTGGAGAAATTGCAGTGAGGCGATCGAGAAAGGGTCAATTGTTCCGGGCGATCTCTTCGCAGTCATGGTCGTTAAACTTTGGTTGGAAATTAAGTGAACCCCTCACATCAGGTTGATTCTGATGTGAGGGGTTTGATATTTGTAATGCCTGAGACTATGGCTGAGCTTTCAGCAAGTTTTTCTTTTTGAGAGTTGTCCGATCGTCAATTTCTTCTACAGGCTGACGCTCCTTTTTCTCGATATCAGTTCGGAGTCGGACTTGCTTTGGGCTTGCATCAAGCTCGAAGGTATAGCGACCGTGAGCTAGTTTGATGGCTGTGAAAGCTCCGAGAGCGAAAATTAGCACCACGCCCAGGGGAAAGGTAATTTGCCACACCGGGAGGTTTTTCTTCATTGTGTACGACCTACTTTTGAAATTGATGACGTTCTATCTAGTCGTAGGCTTTGGAGAGATTTTGTGACTCAGGAAAAATTTCTCAATCATGGGTGTCACGTTTTTGGCTCGACTTCCATTTAAAAGTACACCTATGACTGTAGTTAATATGAAATCTTCGCGCTTTTCTCCTTCGCAGCCTTCTAGTCAAGAGTCTTTGGCGATGGTTCCATGCCCAGATTCAACTGAATGTTCCCTTGAAATGCAGAGACAGATCGAATCTGTTCGGTCATTGGTGCAGGAGTGTTTGGAGGAATCGAAAGACCAGGAAGCCGATCCTCATCATCTTCTTCCATTCACGAGAAAGCTTCTCCGTCAGTATCGAATTTATGGCTTAAAAGAAGAAAAAGAGATTATAAGTGAAGCCTTTTATCGCACTATTATTGCTATTGAAAAAGGAAAAACTATCCGAAATTTAATTGCTTGGTTTCGCGGCACAATTATCAATATTATTCGAGAGGAGAAAAAAGAGTGCTCGAGGTTACATTCTGTTGCCTCGAAGATGAATTCATATGATAAGAATTATAATTTAACCGATGACGTATCTAATAATTATTCTATGATAGAAGAGAATACATCAAGATTGTATAATGCTTTGAGCTTTCTAAGTAATGAAGAAGTTGAAATTTTAGTATTGCGGCATGTTAAAGGTCTATCTTGGCAAGAAGTCGGAGAGCATTTTACTCCTTTAGAAAGCGAAAATATAGGCGATCGTAAAATGCAAAATCGCTGGCGTCAAAAGGGAAAGCGAGCACTAGATAAGTTGCGGCGGTTCTATTGCCTTTGATTTGTTTTTTGCGATTTTAAATTGAACATCAATTTTTTGTAATTAACAAACCGCAATCTAAAGGAAGTGCTAATAATGTCAAAAAGAATAGAAGAAAAACGTAAAAAGCTTGCGCTAGAATATGCAAGATTAACCAATCGCCCTGAGCTTTCCGATTCAGAAATGGAGCGATTGGCTGAGTTGTGGGAGGAAGCGCAGTCTGACGATGTGTTGAGTTTGTTGATGACTGAGAT
>NZ_JBRJXU010000077.1:0-50752 GCF_057467645.1 Zarconia sp. | reverse complement strand
GGAATGGGGAATGGGGAATGGGGAATGGGGAATGGGGAATGGGGAATGGGGAATGGGGAATGGGGAATGGGGAACATTTCATTGAATAATTTTCCTCTCCCTTGTCCCCTTGTCCCCTTGTCACCTTGTCCCCTTGTCCCCTTGTCCCCTTGTCCCCTTGTCCCCTTGTCACCTTGTCCTCTTTTCACCTTGTCCCCCAAAGTCTCCCCTACCTCCAAAAGAGCCTATGCGAGATTAGCGAAACATGCTGCTAACGGAACTATCTTCGTGGACGCGCCAAATGGTTTCACCCAAGACATTTGCTACCGAAAGCACGGTCAACTGGTCGAAGAGACGATCGCTCGGTACAGGTATTGTATTGGTGACGATGACTTCTTCAAAAACACCACTCGATAGGCGATCGATCGCTGGCGGAGAGAAGACCGCATGGGTGGCACAGGCATAGACTTGTCTAGCCCCCTCCCGACGGAGCATTCGACCCCCTTCGCTAATGGTCCCGGCCGTATCGATCATATCGTCCACCAGGACGGCGGTTTTACCTTTCACGTCTCCAATCAAGTTCAACACTTCTGCAACGTTATGAGCTTGTCGGCGTTTGTCGATAATCGCCAGAGGTGCGTCGTTGAGTTTTTTCGCGAAAGCCCTCGCCCGCGCAACACCGCCAATATCGGGAGAAACCACCACAAGATCGGATAAGTTCTTGCTCGATAAATAATCGATCAGAACCGGGGAACTGTAAACGTGATCGAAGGGGATATCAAAATAGCCCTGAATTTGTGCCGAGTGTAGATCCATAGCCAGGACGCGATGTGCGCCGGATTTGGTCATCAAATTCGCGACTAATTTAGCGGTAATCGATTCTCGACCAGCAGTTTTTCGATCGGCCCTGGCGTAGCCGTAGTAGGGAACAACGGCAGTAATTTGCCGAGCGGAGGCGCGGCGGCAGGCATCGATTGTAATGAGCAATTCCATCAAATGATCGTTGACGGGGTGGCAAACCGGTTGAATTAAATAGACATCGCAACCCCGAATCGATTCTTGAATTTGGACGTAGAGTTCTCCATCGGCAAACCGCTTGCGAACCATCGGACCGAGGTCGATGCCAAGATATCGAGACACCTCTCGGGCCAGAGGAACGTTAGCAGAGCCAGAAAACAGTCGCAGTCGGCTGTTGTCGACGACAGAGAGTAAGGACGGCTGAAGCGTTAATGTTGCGGAACGGCTCACAATAGAACCTCGACGTTCGTAATTTCATGGAAATCTTACCATTTCCTTCGATCGAGAGCTACGATTAAATTTATTCCTTTTTTTGAGCTTTAGATTTCGTTTTCTTAGCTTGGGGATCGCGCTTCCGCGCGATCGCGTTGTCAAAGTCAATCGGGTTTTTCTAATTTCAAAAAAATTCGGCGCGATCGCTGCTTGCTCGGGTGAATGTCGGCATTCTCGCCAGCCGTTATCAGAATGTTAGCTCGTTAACTTGAAAAGTGAGAACGATCTCGCAACGCAGGAACGAAAATTTAAAAATGTGTGCGGGCTTCGAGAGTCGAACCCCCTGCCGCTCTTACCTTTGAAAGCCATAAATTTTACTGCCAATCAGTACATGATTACCGGTATGGAAATCGAATTTCGAGCGCGAAAAATGCCTCGTTTTAGCCGATTGACTGTTGAGAAATTTGGGTTTAAGGCTAGCTACTTCTCGACCGTTTTACTCCCTCGATCGAGAGCTTCGGGCGATTCAGTTGGAGTTGATTTTTCGATGGTCCAAATACTAACCAAGGCAATTGCTGCCCCACTCCATTGTAGCGGAGTCAGAACTTCACCCAGAAATAAATTTCCAAAGAGCAGGGCAAAGACGGGGGTCATAAATGTTAACGAACTTAAGTTAACTAAGTTACCCATCGATGCAAAATAAAAAAATAAACCGTAGGCGATCGCGCTGCCAAATATCGTGGAATAGACCAGGGCACACCAACCCCAACGATCGATATTCACCCACTGTTGGGATTCGCAAATTCCAGAGAGGATAAACAGTGGGACGCCACCGAGAATCATATGCCAACCCGTTGCCACCACCGGATCGACGTATTGGGAGACTTTTGGCATCATCACAGTTCCCACGGCCATGGAGAGCGATGCGAGCAGCATCAACCACTCACCCCCTCGCAACAGTTGACTCCACTCAAAAGAAGATGTTTGTTGCCCGAACGGTGCCAGAATCCATTCTTCGGGTAAACCGATGGCACTGATGCCCAGCAATCCCACACCCAGTCCAATCCAACCCCAGGTGCCTATTTTCTCCCGATACAGCCACCAGCAAAGAAGGGCGACGATCAGGGGTTGAGAATCGATCAGGACCGAACCCAAACCCGCGCCGGTGCGTTCTAAGCCTTCCGAGAGAAAGCCTTGAAATAAGGTTCCATCCACCAATGCAAACAAGCCAATCCACAACCACCCCTGCCAACTCTGGGGCTGGGGTTTGCCCAAAATCCCAGCGGTTGCCAAGACCAAAATCCCAGCGGGAAAGAGTCGCACCCCTGCGACAAATAAAGGTGTCGTGTCGGGCAGAACGCTTTTCATTGCCACCATTGCCGTACCCCAGAGGAAAAAGGGCGCGATCCATAAAATTGGGGTTAGGGAAAACTTAGAATCTGCGAGTTTTAACTGCATAAATGATGAGGAGCCACGGAGCTCAGATTTACAATATTGTACTCAAATACGTCGCAATATGTATTTATGTTAAGAGGCGACGGACCGCCATCCGAGCGACCGATACTCGATCGCGCGCCGGGGCGCTCGAGGGTCAGTATAGTAGAGTCACAAACGTTTACGATGCGTGGGGAACGGTCGATGGAGTTACCAACTCAAACCGGTGAAATGGAGTCAAACGACAACCCGAAAAGAAGCCAGAAAAAGAAACCACTCTATCTGTTTCTCGTCATTCCCTTCTCGATTCAAGTGTTTGTCGCCGTCGGACTGACGGGCTATCTCTCATTTCGGAACGGTCAAAAAGCGGTTAACGAACTGGCGAGTCAGTTGAGAAGCGAAATTGCCGATCGCATCGTCCAACACCTACACGCCTATCTCGATACCCCCCATCAGATCGATCGCATCAATGTGGAAGCCTATCGCCAGGGAGATCTCGATTTAGAGGATTCCCAACGCCTTCTCGATCGCTTTTGGCGCCAGGGTTTGCGCTCGACTCAGGTAGGAACGATCGGAGTCGGTCTTCGGGATGGCACGTTGCTCGGGGCGAACCGTTCCGAAGGCTATATCGTCACCAGCCGTCCATCGACTGAGGGCATCTTACAACGCTATCAAGCGGATGATTCCCGAGAACTGGGCGCGTCAATTCTCGAAAAACCCGGTTACGATCCGCGTCAGAGGGGATGGTATCGAACGGCAGTGACCAAAGCCGGTCCAACTTGGACGCAAATCGATACCTCCATCGACGACAAGCGCCTGGATATCTCCGCCGTCTATCCGGTGTACGATGGTGCGGGGTTGCTGCAAGGGGTCTTTTTCGTCGATATCTCTCTATCCCAAATCGGTCGATTTCTCCAGAGTTTGCGCATTAGCCCGACAGGACAGGCTTTTATTTTAGAACCGAATGGGGCACTGGTTGCCAGCTCGACTCTAGAGCAGCCGTTTTCCATCCAAGGCAATCGCCTCACCCGTATCGATACCTTCGATCGAAACAACAAAACTGAAATCGCCGCCTTAGCCCAACATCTGCAGGGGGAATTCGGTCAACTCGATCGGGTGATGGGTTCCGAGCAAATCACCTGGATGTGGCAGGGCAAACCCCAATTCGTGCAAGTGACGCCATTTCAGGATGAGTTCGGTCTCAATTGGTCGATCGTGGTCGTGATTCCCGAAGCGGATTTCATGGCGCAAATTCATGCCAACACCCGATTGACGATCGTCCTGTGCGCGATCGCCCTGGGATTGGCAACGGCTCTGGGTTCGGTCACCGCTCGTTGGATCGGTCGGCCGGTTCTGCGGTTGAGCCAAGCCGCACGGGAGATTTCTGGGGGGGATTTGAGTCAGACCGTCACCGTCGAAGGAGCGGACGAATTAGAAGTCTTAGCTGAAGCCTTCAACGATATGGTTGGCAAGTTACAAGCCTCCTTTCGCCAGCAGGAAGAGTATTCTCGCCTCTTGGAAGTGAAAGTCGATCGAAGAACCCTCGAGTTGCAACAAGAAATTGAAGAGCGCAAGTTACTCGAACAGAAGCTGCGTTCTTCGGAAGAAAAACTGCGAGCGGTTTTCGAAGCGATGACGGATATCGTCTTAGTGATGGACGCCCAGGCACGCAATATCGAAGTGGCTCCCACCAATCCCGGACGCTTGTACGAACCGGATAATGAGGCAATTCGACAGACGATCGATCGCTTTTTTCAAGAAAATAGCCAAATTTGGTTGAGTAAAGTCCAGCAGGCTTTGAGCACCCAGCAAACGATTACCTTCGATTACACCCTCACCATCGATCGGCAAGAGGAGTGGTTTAGTGCGAGCATTTCTCCCATGTCCGATTCCCAGGCGATTTGGGTGGCACGCAACATCAGCCCTCGCAAGCGCGCCGAAGCCGCCATGCTCAAAGCCACAGAAGCAGCAAAAGCTGCCAACCGTGCCAAAAGCCGGTTTTTGGCCAATATGAGCCACGAGTTGCGATCGCCCCTGAATGCAATTTTGGGTTTCGCTCAACTGATGACTCGCGTCCCCAATCAATCCCCGGAACAGCAAGAAAATCTCGACATCATCACTCGCAGTGCCGAACACTTACTGTCTTTGATTAACAACATCCTCTCTTTTGCCAAGATCGAGGCCGGACGCACCACGCTCAACCCGCGTAACTTCGACCTGTTCGAGCTGCTCCAAGATTTGGAGGATATGTTCCGTCTGAAGGCAAAGGAAAAGCAGTTGGAGTTGCGGTTCGAGCGATCGCCCCAAGTCCCCCAGTACGTTCGTACCGATGATGTCAAACTCCGTCAGATTACGATCAATCTACTCAACAATGGCATAAAATTCACCGAAACTGGTCGCGTTTGGGTGAAAGTCAGTACCGAACCCCCAGAAGGATGGCAAGGGAAAACTCCGACTTCGATCGCTCCCCCCCTCCACAAAGCACGTTTGTATTTTGAAGTCACGGACACGGGGGTGGGGATTGCCCCAGAGGAACTCAAACTCCTATTCGAGCCGTTCGTTCAAACTCAAACCGGTCAAAATGCCCACGAAGGGACGGGTTTGGGTCTGTCGATCGCCCATCAATTCGTACAGTTGATGGGGGGACAGATGACCGTTGAAAGCGAAGTCGGACGGGGAACGCGCTTTGTGTTCGATATTGCCATCGATATTATCGAAGCGATGGCCTTACCCCCGCAACAGCCCGCACGCCGCGTTGTTGGCCTCGCCCAAAACCAATCGTCCTACCGATTGGCGATCGTGGATGATAATTGGAGCAACCGGCAACTGTTAGTCCGATTGCTCGCACCACTTGGCTTTGAGGTGCGAGAGGCGAAAAACGGGCAAGAGGCGATCGAGTTGTGGGAGCATTGGGAACCCCATTTAATTTGGATGGATATGCGGATGCCGGTGATGGATGGCTATGAAGCCACCAAACGCATTAAAGCCACTACCAAAGGTCAGGCGACGGCGGTGATTGCCCTGACGGCAAGTACCCTCGAAGAAGAGCGGGCGATCGTCCTTTCGACTGGATGCGACGATTTCGTCCGCAAACCCTTCCGGGAGTCGGAAATTTTCGAGACGATGCGCAAACATATTGGCGTGCGCTACATCTACAGCAACACTGACGCTTCACCCTCTTCTACGTCTTCTCCATCGGTCAAACCGTTCGATCGAGAAACGTTATCCGAGAAGTTGCGATCGCAGCTCGAACAGGCGATTCAATCGGGAGATATGGAACTGATGGAAAGTACGATTGAAGCGATCCGCGTCGATTGTGCCCAACTCGCCGAGTTTCTCGATGCGATGGCACGGGATTTTGCCTACGATGAGATTTGGGCGTTCCTTCAATCGAATGGGAAGCCATAACTGGATTGGCGATCGCTCTCAACCCTGGACGAAGAGACGATTGCAGAGGCGATCGAGTAGAATTTATCCTTGACGAGTCCATCGGGAGAATAACCGTGAGTCCATTTCGTATTGGCATCGCCGGCCCAGTTGGGTCGGGAAAAACCGCTCTCGTGGATTCCCTGTGTAAAGCTTTGCGCGATCGCTACGAGATGGCGGTCGTCACGAACGATATCTATACCCAGGAGGATGCGCAATTTCTGGTACGTTCCCAGGCGTTAGCGGCCGATCGCATTTTGGGAGTGGAGACGGGAGGCTGTCCCCATACGGCGATTCGCGAGGATGCCTCGATCAATCTCGTCGCTGTCGAACAGTTGGAGGAACGGTTCTCCCCCCTGGATTTGGTCTTCGTGGAAAGCGGGGGGGATAATCTCGCAGCCACTTTTAGTCCGGAACTGGTGGATCTGACGCTTTACGTCATCGATGTCGCCGCTGGGGATAAGATTCCCCGCAAAGGCGGTCCCGGTATTACCAAGTCCGATCTGTTGGTCATCAACAAAATCGATCTCGCACCGCTGGTGGGGGCAGATTTGAGCGTTATGGAACGAGATACCCAAAAAATGCGCGGAGAGAAACCCTTTGTTTTTACCAACTTGAAGACTCAGACGGGATTATCTGAGATTACCGATTTTATTCGTTCGCAACTGATTTAGCCTCTGAATTGAGGCTGGGTTGATATTTGGCGTTCCACCCCTCAAACTCCCCGCAGTTAACGACTGAATTTCCGGGCCATGGAGAAGACCGAGATGAAATGAAAAGGGCACGAATGGCGATGGAAAAGATGCAAACAGCTAGGATAGATCGATAATTTATAGCGCTTCGTCATCAGTGTATTTACACGATTGAAGAAATAGGTTTTTTCCATTCCCCATTCCCCATTCCCCATGACTGACAATGTGTAACGAAAAGGGCGCGAACTGCTATAACGACTGTTTGACCAAATCCAATTGATAGCGGTAGAGTGCCACCGGACGATCTTTGGCTATAAAATAGTCTGGATCTTGGGGGGAAAGGTAAATTGCCGTGATTTGGTCGGCGGTGACTCGATCGCCTTCGACCGTATCGATTGACCTTCCATCCGGGGTTTGATGTTGGTAAGCCGTGGTGGTTTCGACGCGGTTGAAATAAATCCCCGATGCCGTGCGAAACACTTGGTCGATCAATTCCGTTGCAGCAAATCGATCGGGAGTTGGGGTTTCGCTAGCTCGTCCGCTGACGATCGAGATCAGTTGACGATCGCCTCGAAATGCACTGACTTGGCGATTGGGATCGTCAGGATCGACTTTCACCGATACGACGCCGCTATCCCCCAGATAAGCCCGCGCGATGCTCGATCCGTTAAACTCGCGATCGGCCACGATCGATACTGAGTCAGCTCGATCTCCCTTCACCGACACCGGAACGGGTAAAAATCTTCGCAATTTTCGCTTTGCCAATTGCGGTCCGAAACGCACCAGAAAAGTAACCGGGCGATCGAGGTACGGGCGATTGCCTTCAAATCCTGGTGTCACCAAATCCGGTGCGAGGGGGGCAACCAAATCGATCAGGGTACTGGTGACTTCCCAAGTTCCCGCCATCCAATCGGGATAAACGAGATCTCCCTGGGCACTTTCGATTGGCGGCAGATTTTGCCAGTCGGGAAAGCGATCGAGTCGTTCGATGAGGGGAGTCGCCAGTGCTTTTGGACTCCAAAGAATGATTAATAACACGACGGAACTCAGAAAACGAAACAGTAAATTCATGAAAATAAGCGATCGGTAATATTTGGGTTCGCTGAATATTTGGGTTGCTCTTAAATCAAAGACGAGCTAGAATCTCTTCAGTTATTTTTTAGGCATCTTTTCTGGATTGCCCCGTTCGCAATTTTATCGGTTCGATCGACCTGTTTTACGAGCTAGCAGCTTCGATATTTTCTCATCGATCGTGAGGTCTCTACAGATCGTCTCAATCGTATTTAAATGTAACCTTTCCGATTTTTCTCTCATTGTGAGCGAGTGGCAAATTTTTTCTGAATTCCCCATTTTCAACTCCCAATGCAGTCTGTCGTCAACCCGATCGGTTTTTCACGCACAATTCTCGGGTTCGGGTCTCCTGTCGGGACCTGATTCCCTCGAGGGTCCGTGTTGGTAATACTGCTAAATGATGAGACTTCTGGTAGAAATCAAAGACAGAATCCATTTTGAGCCTGAATTTCTCAATTCTTTCTATCTTTCCCCTTCCCCCCCATGTCCTCCAGATGTCGATTCACCAGACCCTCAGAATTAACCGGACTGCTGAACGTTTGCCATCCCTGATTCTTGAAAACTCTTGTGCCGGCGATCTCCATTCTCGATCTTGAGAGAACATTAGGGCGGTGCAAATACTGCAAAACCCGACGTATCTTCGATCGCCCATGGCGATACAAGGGTCTTGAAATGCAGGAAATCGCCCGAAAGTGTTAAGATTTCTTACTATGAATTCTTCTCGGCTGGAAAAACTACTCTACTACCTGCGTCCGCACTGGAAACCCACGGCTTTGGGGATTGGGGCGCTGTTTTTCGTCAATGGTTTGGGGGTTTACATACCCCTTTTGATTCGCAACGCCATCGACGAACTGCAAATTAGCTTCAGTTTCGACATCGTACTGCGTTACGTCTTTTCGATCTTAATTCTCGCCACAGTCATGTGGGCGATTAGAGTGGCGTCGCGAATGTGGATTTTTGGGGTCGGTCGCCAGGTGGAGTTCGATCTCAAGCAGCGCATTTTCGAGCATTTGCTGACTCTGGAAATGTCCTATTTCGCCACCCATCCCATTGGGGATACGATCAATCGATCGACAAGCGATGTAGACAATATTCGGCGGCTAGTGGGATTTGCCGTCCTCAGTTTGGTCAATACCCTCTTTGCTTACCTTCTGACTCTGCCGGTGATGATTGCCATCGACTTGCGGCTGACGTTGCTCTCGTTGCTGATTTATCCGGTGATGTTCGTGGTGGTTTGGCTATCGAGCAATCGCCTGCGTACGGAGCAGATGGTACTCCAAGAAAAGCTCTCGGATATGAGCGGGACGATCCAAGAAGATATGAGCGGCATGGCGCTGATTAAAATCTACAGCCAAGAAGAGAACGAGCGCCGTGCGTTTCGCGACTTGAACCGAGGTCTCCTCAAAGCCAATCTCGATTTGGCTCGCACCCGCACCATTCTATTCCCCCTCCTCCAAGGGTTAGCCAGCGGCAGCTTGCTCATTTTACTGGCATTCGGTTCCAGCGCCATCGCGGACGGACGGATTGATGTGGGCGATTTGGTAGCGCTGATTCTCTACGTCGAGCGTCTGGTCTTTCCCACGGCCCTGCTCGGATTTACCCTAACGATTTACCAGCGGGGGGAAGTGAGTATCGATCGCATCGAAGCGATCTTCACCGTCGAACCGAAAATTCGCAATACTGAGACATCCGAGCCTCTGGCGATCGATTTCGTCCAAGGAAAAATAGAAGCTCGCAACTTTAGCTACCGCTATCCTGACAGCGATAATGCTGCTTTGGACGATTTAAGCTTCGAGATTTTCCCTGGAGAAACTGTCGCCATCGTCGGTTCCATCGGTTCGGGAAAATCAACGCTGGTACAAGCCTTTCCCCGCCTGTTGGATATTGCCCCCGGTCAGCTTTTTCTCGATGGTATGGATATCACCCAAATTCAGATCGAGGATTTGCGACGGGCAATCGCCTATGTCCCCCAGGAGAGTTTTCTCTTTAGCACCACGATTCAAAATAACATTTGCTACGGTGCGCCTCTGACCCCTTTAAATGAGATCGAACCGGTCGCCGAACAAGCACAAATTCACGCCGAAATTCTCAACTTTCCCCAACAGTACGAAACGGTTGTGGGAGAGCGGGGGATTACCCTGTCCGGGGGACAGCGACAGCGAACCTCTCTGGCCCGCGCGCTGCTGGTGGACGCACCGATTCTGATTTTGGACGATGCTCTATCGAGCGTCGACAATCAAACCGCGACGGATATTCTTAAAAATCTCTCGACGCAAACTCAACGCAAAACGGTGATTTTTATCTCTCACCAAATGTCCGCTGCGGCGATGGCCGATCGCATTTTTGTCATGGAAGAGGGAAAAATCATCCAAACCGGAACCCATACGGAACTCATCGGGCAGAGTGGATTGTATCAATCCCTGTGGGAAATTCAGAAGTTTGAAGAGTTACTCATTTAAATCCATCGAACCATAGAAAAATCCCCGAACACTTCGCAAGGTTGAGAGTTCGGGGATTCCCTCGGGGAAAACTTGTTTGTTTTATCGATATCTCATGCCGAGGAACCCTTGACGTTCCGACTGAATAAAGCATGCAATGCAAAGCTTTTAGGCGTTGATTGCGACTGCTAGACTTCGCCTGGATTATTTACAACGCCAATTGTAAATGCCGGCAACCCTGAACAGTCGTCGAATTCGAGAATTGTCGATCGATGACAAACTGTAATTGGGATAAAATTCGCCAATTAACGGATACTGAAGGCTTTCGGCTGTTTGGAGAAGGTTCTCATGAATCATGCAGGTTAGAACGATACTCCTGAAGGCTTCGTTCGAGCGATTCACAACAAGCCATCATTGAGTCTGTCGTCGTTTTCCCTTTCGTGGCGATAACAGCGACAAACTGATATCGTTCTATCCGATCCATGAATTAAAGGTTTTCATGGAATATGTACTTGTCAAAAAAGGGTAAAGGTAAAATTTTCGCTTAAAATCCCGATAGATTATAGTATCCACAACCTTTAACTGCAGCACTTTGCCGATCGAGCGTCGTCATGTGAGCGAGTTCCTTAATTTTGAGAGACGTTTTCTGAGACTTCTGTTGAGTGGGTTGCTCGCATCGAGTTTCTGCCCGGTGTCCGCTGGGTTTGCAGCCTTGACGGTTTTCTTTCATTAGCCGATTGAACGTGCGATAAGGCATATAGTGCAGGGGGTTATATCCGCCAAAGCGAAGAATGAGCAGGCACGCCCAAGAATATTTCCCGGCTAGAATGGCTTCAACGACCTGATCGTACTGTTCGCGGGTCATGATTTTCGAGAGTCGATCGCTGTCAAAAGAACTTTGATAAGTCATGGTTTTGCACACCTAAACTTTTGATTCGTCCTACAAAGTTTGTTGATTGCCTGGGTTGGGTCACAAATCTCAATGAGAAGTCTCAATTCTTTGGGCTACTACGTCTTGGATGAATTGAGATTGCAGTTCCATAAAAATGGGAGTGGGAAAAAACTAGAAATTCACGCCGCCTTCTTTTAACTGACGCAGAGGATCGATCAGTACATCCAAAATACGGCGACGGCGAATAATGATTTCCGCATTGGCGGTTTGTCCCGGTTTGAAATGAATTTTTTCGCCTTCTTCAGTCACATAGTTGCGCTCCAATTCAATTTCAACCTCGAAGACTTCTCCCATTTCCGGAGTCGATTCGGCATCTGGCGCGATCGAAGTGACCTTGCCTTCCACTAAACCGTATTCCTGAAAGGGATAAGCATCGAATTTGAGTTGTGCGAGCATTCCCATCTCCAGAAATCCCGCTTCTCGCTCGGGCAGTTTCGCCGAGAGCACCAAAGGCGCTTCTTCTGGGGCAATTTCGGCGATGGTCTGTCCCGGTTGGACGACTTCACCGCTGTGGTTGAGATGTAGCGCTAAAATGACGCCATCCACCGGAGCGTGAAGGAATCGTCGGTCTAACTTCGCTTGGGCACTGGCCAGTAAAGTGCCCGTTTCGGCGATTTTGGCTTCGAGCTGAGTGAGCTGAATTTCGAGTTGGTGAATTTGCTGCTGGATTTCAAGTTGAGTTCGTTCTCCTTCGGCTTTCTTTTGCTCGAGTTCGGCATACAGTCGCTCGGCTTCGGCTGAGGCCTGTTCGAGGCGACCTTTGTTTTCGCTGATACTTGCTTGACGATCGCGCAGATTTTGTTCGATATCGAACACTCGTTCGGAGGCGACGGTTTCGTCGTTCAATTCGGTTCTCAATAAAGCATTTTGGCTGTTGAGAACGTCTTGCTCTGCTTGAAATAACAGATCCCGAGAGATCGCCCCCCGCTCCACCAGGGGTCGAAGTCGCTCCAAACGCTCTTGGTTTTTACGAACTTGCTCTTGGAGTTGCGATCGCAGTTGTCCCGCACGAGCCGGTAGGGGAGCGATCTGATTTTTTTGGATTTCCATCGCCCCGAGCTGGGTTTGTAACTCCGACAAGGTTTGCCGCGTAATCTCTGCATTGGTTTCGGCTTGGGCGATCGATGCTTCGTGAGCTTGAAGGTTTGCGCTCGATATCGCAGCTCGGGTTTGAGCCTCCATACGCAATCGATCGATGGAGCCTTGAGTTTGCATTAACTCGATTTCATAGGCCGAGAGTTGCCCGGAAAGCCGCTCCACTTCAGCTTGAGCTAATTGAGTATCAAGTTCGGCGATCGGTTGACCCGCTTTGACGGTATCCCCTTCTTTCACCGCTAGATAGGCAACTTTCCCCATCTCCACGGGGTGAATTTTGTGAACGTTGCCTTGATGGACTAGTTCGCCTCGCGCTTGACCCACCTCGTTGATTTCGCCGTACCACGCCCAAGTTGCAAAGACCGCACAAAATACCACGCCTCCTAACATCACTTGGCGCGGAAATGTTGCTGCGGGTTGTTCGAGTAAGTTTTGCACCGAACCGGACCAGTGGGAGGCCCGCTCGCTGGCTTGGGCTTTTTCCGGAGTCGAGGGTTTTAAGGAGTCTGAGGTCGAGCCGGGAAACTGAGGTAGAACTCCTGCTACCGAAGGAAGACCCCCATAGATTGCCGTGGCGCGATCGCCAATGTCGGTCATCTGGGGGCGATCGAGGGATTCTGTTGATAAATTTCGAGAGAAATTCAGCTCCGGCAAACTTGGAGGTTTGGATGATTTATCCTCATGGTTTTGTTTGGAGTTAAGGGATCGAAATATGGGTTTCATATCGGAGCGTTCCTGTCGGGATGGTTGGCAAGACCTGTCCGAGGTAATCGATCGAATGACGGAAAACAGCAGTGTTGGCTCTGAAACACGACCCGGTGCTCGCACTGTACTTACTTACGTATAAACACGGATTTTGTCCGTATTTATAACGAGAAATAGCCTCACCTAGTGCTAGGCTAAGTGAATTTTCTGAGCCCCTCTGCCATTTTGGCAATTTTGCTACTTCTCTTTGCAGAATCTTTATACAAATCTCAATTCGATCGCGATCTTAGGGGATTTTCTTAAAGTTTTGGTAAAGAAGAAAAATTTAACATTTACATTTTTCAATCCATACAGTGATTTAGATCACATTTTTTTTGTCTTGTCAAGGAGAGCAACACTCCTTGTTGGAAAAAAAACTGTAAAAAAGCTGAGTTTCGATCGATATCGGAGATCGGAACTCAGCTAGCAATATTCAGAAAAAGGGGTTTTTTATCTCTATGTTGGAGATCGCAAGTCTTGACGAGATTTATCGATCGACCGATCCCATAATCACATCGATACTACCGAGAATCGCCACAATATCTGCAACCTTCGCACCCTTCAAAATATGGGGCAAGACTTGCAAGTTATTAAAGTCAGCGGCACGAATTTTCCAACGCCAAGGAAATACATTATTGTTACCAACAATATAAACTCCCAACTCACCTTTACCCGACTCCACGCGGACGTAATGTTCTCCCTCGGGAATCTTAAACGTGGGGGGAATGCGCTTGCCTAAAAACTGGTACTCAAAATCGTTCCACTTCGACTTAGGACCTTCGGCAATGCGCTTGGCTTCTAAATTCTCGTAGGGGCCTCCAGGTAATCCATCCAGGGCTTGGCGAAGAATCTTTACTGACTCGCGCATCTCGCGAACCCGCACGACATACCGAGCCATGCAGTCCCCTTCCGTTGCCCAATGCACTTCCCAGTCAAAGTCATCGTAGCACTCGTAGCGATCGACCTTGCGCAGATCCCACTTCACCCCCGAGGCCCGCAGCATCGGACCGGACAGTCCCCAGTTAATCGCCTCTTGGCGGCTTATCGTGCCGATGCCCTCAATCCGACGGCGGAAAATGGGGTTATTGGTAATCAGCTTTTCGTACTCATCGACTTTGGGCTCGAAGTAATCGCAGAAATCGCGACACTTATCCACCCAGCCGTAGGTCAGGTCTGCTGCCACACCGCCGATGCGAAAATAATTATTATTAATCAACCGCTGACCGGTGGCCGCTTCCCACAGATCGTAAATCATCTCCCGCTCGCGGAAAATATAGAAAAAGGGCGTTTGTGCTCCCACATCGGCCAAAAACGGTCCCAACCACAGTAAGTGGTTGGCGATGCGGTTCAACTCCAACATGATGACCCGAATGTAACTCGCCCGTTTGGGAACCTCGATGCCAGCAAGCTGTTCGGGGGCATTGACGGTAATCGCCTCATTGAACATTCCCTCGGCGTAGTCCCAGCGACTGACGTAGGGAACGAACATAATATTGGTGCGATTTTCGGCAATCTTCTCCATTCCTCGATGCAGATAGCCGATGACGGGTTCGCAGTCGATCACGTCTTCCCCGTCCAGGGTGACGATCAACCGCAACACGCCGTGCATAGAGGGGTGGTGCGGCCCCATATTTAGCACCATTGGGTCGGTTCTGGTTTCGATCTTGGGCATGAGTTACCTGTTGATAGTTGGTGAGTGTGGGAGCGCCTGGAGGCGCAATGGGGGCAATCGATCGCCAGTGGCAAAAAACAACCAACAACCGATAGATTGTTATAGAGCCGATCGCCCGATCGAACCCCTGCTAAATAATGTTTACTTTTGTTTCATCCATATAATTATAAGGAGATTAGGTTGACTCGATCGCAGACCTCCAACTCGAATCAAAACCTGACGGGTGGATTTTCTCACGTTCCGGTACTCCTGTCCGAATCGATCGCCCAACTCGCCGTTCGTTCCGGCGGACGGTATCTCGATGCCACCGTGGGGGCTGGGGGACACACTCGTTCGATTTTAGAAGCCGCCGAAGACGTGCGGGTGACAGCCGTCGATCGAGATGAGGACGCGATCGCTACCGCTAGAGCAAATTTAGCAGAGTATGAAGATCGACTCGAATTTTGGCATGGTAATTTTGCCGATTTTCCCCAAACCACTGATGGCTTTGACGGGATAATCGCCGATTTAGGCGTGAGTTCCGGACAGTTGGATATCCCCGAACGGGGATTCAGTTTCCGCCACTCGGCCCCGTTAGATATGCGCATGGATCGGCAACAATCCCTCACCGCTGCAGATATTATCAATCATTGGGACGAGCGAAAACTTGCCGATGTGTTTTACCACTACGGTGAAGAGCGATTTTCTCGGCGGATCGCCCGTGCCATCGTCCAACGGCGTCCGTTTCAAACCACCACCGACCTGGCGGAGGCGATCGTCCGCGCTCGGCCCGGTCGCCATCGATATGTTAAAATTCATCCGGCGACCCGCGTGTTTCAAGCGTTGCGAATTGCCGTTAATGAGGAACTCAAAAGTCTGGAAACATTGCTAGAGCGTGCGCCCAGTTTGCTAAAAGTGGGGGGTCGCATCGGGGTGATTAGTTTTCATAGTTTAGAAGACCGACGGGTCAAACATTGTTTTCGGGATGACCCGCAACTTGAGGTACTTACCAAAAAACCAATTGTCCCTCAAACGTCAGAACAAGTTGCAAATCCTCGGTCTCGTTCGGCTAAGCTAAGGATAGCCGAACGGCTCAATGTAAGATCGACAACATAAGGAGCGACCGAGTCGTGAGTTGGAAATATTCCGATGGCCGCTTTGTAGGGTGGTTCTCTGTCTCGAGCCGGTTGTGGCCAAATCTTGGATGCGAACCGTCCGAGGAAATGGGTTCATATTCCCATAACCCTCGAGTGAGGTCAGTTAATTGCGTGAAATCCACTCAAACGCCGACCCGCGTCAAACCGACGAGCGCTCGAGATCGGACGTTCGAGACCGAATGTGGTGAGAACCCAACCCCAACGCCCGAGAACAACTCGGTTGGTGGGAATTTGATAAAACTGCCGATGGCAGCACTAACCCAATTACGATCGTTAGCCGACAAGTGGGAGATGGCATGAGTCGGGGAAGAAGTAACAGACTAAAACTTTTAGTGGTTGACGATGAAACGGACAACCTAGATTTGCTCTACCGTACGTTTCGGCGCGATTTTCGAGTTTATAAAGCCCAAAGCGCTCACCAAGCCCTCGAAATTTTAGAAGAACGGGGAGAAATGGGCATTATTATCTCCGATCAGCGAATGCCGGAAATGAACGGAACGGAATTCTTGAGTAAGACCGTCGATCGTTTTCCAGATACAATTCGCATTCTCCTGACGGGTTTCACGGATGTTGAAGACCTGGTGGATGCGATTAATTCCGGTCAGGTGTTCAAGTATATTACCAAGCCCTGGAATCCCGAAGAACTCAAAGCCGTGGTCAGTCAAGCGGCAGAAACCTACGGGATTCTCAAACAGAGAACGAACGAACTCAATCGCAGCTTGCGACGGGAATCTTTGTTCAATGACGTGATGAGCGCCATTCGAGAGGAAACCCTCTACAGCAAGATGCTACCCAAAATTATCGAGACGGTGGGTCGCAGTTTTGCAGCCACCAGCGGTAAACTCTACCCAGTTGCGAACGACGAACTCTCGAAAGAATCTTTTTCGTATATCGCGCCCGATGCGGATGAGGAAGTTGCCTCGATCGAAAATCTCGACTTAATTCATCAGGTTCGCCAAGAGCGCACGAGCCAATTGGTGGAAAGTCAATCGAGCGCATCGGAGAACGAACACCTCACTCAACTGGTCGTGCCCCTGGTTTACCAGCAGGATTTACTCGCAGTCTTGGCACTCTACCAAGTTCACAGCGACGAACCTTGGTCTCCCGATGACGTGCAACTGATCGAAAGCGTCGCCGAACAAGCCGCCCTGGCTCTATCCCAGGCTCAACTCTACCAGCGCACGGAAGAACTCGTCCAAAAAATGCTGGCGGAGTTGGACGTGGCACGGCAAATTCAGTCAAATTTGCTGCGGCAGACGATGCCAGACTCCCAGACAGAAAAGGTGCAAGCCTGCTGCTATCCGGCTCTCGGGGTAGGCGGCGACTTCTTTGAGGTGTTCGAGCATCCTCAAGGGGATTTGTGGCTGGCTCTGGGAGACGTTTCGGGGAAGGGGGTTCCGGCCGCTCTATTCATGGCCAGTGCGATGTCGGTGATGCGGCGAGAGCTATCTCTAGATAATCCGCCCGACCCGGAAATCGTCATGCAAAACCTGAATCAGAGTTTGGCGGACGACCTAATTAGCAATAACTGCTTTATTACCATGGTTCTGGCTCGCTATACGCCTTCGAACCAACAGCTCGTTTATGCCAATGCCGGTCATATCTATCCTTTAGTGTGGTCTCACAAGGAAGTGGCTGCTCGCGCGGGCAAACCCACAGAAGCGGAAGTCGAACATCATTTTCTCAAAACCCGAGGGATTCCATTGGGAATTTTGCCAGTGTGGAAAGCGAAATCCGGTTCTGTCACCCTCAAGTCGGGGGATGTGTTTTTACTCACTAGCGATGGACTCACCGAAGCCACAGTGACAGAAATAGACAGCAGTGGAGAAGAAATATCGGTGATGTTACAACAGGAAGGGCTGTGGAAATTACTTCAGCTCGAACCGAGTCCGTTGGATTTATCGAGCGTTTTAAACCGCGTTCGAGGTAAAACCCAAGAGCAAGAAGACGATCAAACGATACTTTCCCTGGAGGTCCTGTAGTTGATGAAAACGGAGCTGCACATTCCCAGCGAGTTACGGTTCTTAAGCATAGTCGAAAATTGGCTGCTGGGGTGCTTGGAGATGGATCTTGGCGAAAGTGAGGATTGGTCGCGTCAATCGAATCGCCTGCGCTTGGTTCTGGCCGAAGCTTACTCCAATGTCGTCCGCCACGCCCATAAAGATCGACCTCATTTACCGGTGACGTTACGTTTGGAGCTTCACCAGAGCAATATCGTTCTGGAGGTTTGGGATTTCGGTCGGGGATATCAGTTGGAGAATTACGAAGCCCCGACGCCAGAAGCACTGCAAGAGGGTGGATATGGCTGGCTGATCATGAATCGACTCATGGATCGGGTGGAGTATATCGCTCAAGAGGACGGACGCAACTGTTTGAAGTTAGAAGCGGATCTGTCGAAATAAAAAGTTAGAGAGTCATGGCGATTCCCATCCCGGTCTCCAACCCATTGGAGACACTCGCTTCTTACTTACAAGAGTCTGTTGCTCCCCAAGCCGAGCGCCTCGATTTCGATCGAGTGGCCTTACACCAGGCACTGGCGGGTTTGGGCGAGCGCGGACTTTTGGCACTGCGATTGGATGTCACCGAGGCGGTTTTCGGCTCGTTTCAAGAGGCGATCGCTCGTAATTCCGGGGCATTGGCGTTCTTGCAAACCCAACATCAAAGTGCGGCAGCGATGGTCGCCCGCAGCGAGAACGAACCGCTCAAACAGGACTATTGGCCCCACCTGGCAACGGGCGATCGCCTTCTGGGGGTTGGATTCTCTCAGTTGCGACGCGCGGGCGCACCTCCCGTACGGGCCCATCGGGCAAATGAAGGATACCACATTGAAGGTCAAGTGCCTTGGGTAACCGGTTGGGGATATTTTCAAGAATTCATTATTGGAGCGATGCAGCCCGACGGACAGGCGGTGTTCGGTATCGTCCCCTTTACCCCCACGATTCGGGGTCAAGAGGGGTCGATTTCCTTCGGAGAGCCGATGCAACTCAATGCCATGGGGGCGACGAATACTGTGACCGCTCAGCTTGATGGATGGTTTTTACCCCCAGAACGAGTAGTGAGTGTTAAGCCCGTGGGTTGGATGGAAAAACAGGCCCGGCCCAATTCCCTGCGTCACAGCTTCTTTCCCCTCGGATGCGCTCGCGCCGGCTTGGATATCCTTTGGGAAGCAGCCCAACGGAAGCAGCAAGGGTTTATTTTCGAGACGTTTGCGGCTCTCGATGCCGAGTTGAACGATTGTCGCGATCGAATCTTCAATTGGGTGCAAGGCGACGATCGAACTGAGGATCCGATCGAATTGCGATCGCAGGCGATCGATTTAGCCGTTCGCTGCTCTCACGCAGCCGTTGCCGTTTCTAGCGGGGCAGCCAATTACCGCCACCATCGAGCCGGACGGGTGTATCGAGAGGCACTCGCCTACACCGTTTTCGGTCAAACCACAGCGGTCATGGAAGCAACTCTAGCTCGGTTGGTGCGATCGTGATGTTGGGTTTGAGGTTTCAGGTGTGGGATGTGGAGTGTCGGTCTTTGGAAGGGAAAGTCGATATTTAGACAATCTACCGATCGAAAATACTAAATTTGGGACTTGACAAATGACCGTTTGTTTTTACTTTTCCCCAAACCCCACACCCTACACCCTACACCCCACCCTCGCTAGAGACTTTTCGATCCCCAACTGAGGTTAAAGGAGCAGCTAGAGTGTCGGCAACCACCTGCAAACTTCTGGGATCGGTGACCATCCAAGCGTGGAGGGCAACGGGTAATGTGATTTCCCGACCGACATTCATTTGAGAGCTGCTCGCCGGTACGATCATCAAATCGTAGGGCGTCCAGATGGAAGTAAAATCAAGCTTGCCGAGCATCGTCGGAGCATCTCGGTTCAAATCTTCTAAAAATGCACTGTTGGGCCGCATTTGCAAACAACCCGGTCTCCCCAATGCATAGGCCGTCCAAGTGCCGTGATGGGGTGAGGAAATGGAGATAAACCGCTTGACTCGATCGATTCCCCCCAGTCGCTGGAGGTAATAGCGGCTGACGATGCCCCCCATGCTAAATCCGACTAAATCGAAGGGTTGAGACCTGAAGGTTTGCTCTGCGTAGGTGGCGACCTGTTGGGCCAAATGCTCTAAGCCGAGAGTCCCGTTATTGGGAGTTAAATCCAAACTGTAAACAGACCACCCTCGCTTTTGCAAGTCGGTCGACATCTTTTTAAATAAGGCAGTGGTATCGTAAAAGCCATGAACGAGCAAGACGGGATGGCGATCGGTATTGGAGGGGGTTTTGGGGAGATTCATTTTGGGGTTCGCGGATGGGCTGAAGTTGAGCGTATCCAACTGCGCTCTCAATTATCCATTCGATGGGGACGACCGATCGAACCGTTCTCGATCTCGATAAGTATAAATCCTTAATCTTTTTGTAACTCATTGTAAAAATTGGGACCCATCGTTTTGAGAAGACTGGACATAATCTCTCAAATACGACGAATTTAACCGCTACAGCGTTCAAAATATTAAGAATTGTTAACAGTTGTTGCTATTTGATTTATCAGAAATTCATAATTTCTCTTAATAGAACTTTAGAATCTCAGTTCGACACGCGAATTCCGATCGCAGTTTCGGTTTTCTCGCGTTCGAGCTGAGCTAGACCGTAACATCTTGAGTATCCAACAGATAACGAACCCGTTGAAGTTGGCAGATGTCTATCCCGAGCTTTCAGGTGGGGAGTGCGCGCGTCGATCGTCATCTTTATCGAAAAAGGATTGAAGAGCATTCGAGTTTTACTTGGCTCGATCCCGCACTCGCGGGCTTCACGATCGAGTTTGCGAGTGCGGTCTAATACCGCGTTCATCCATCATAGGTAATCATCTTTATGTTTAAGCTATTTGGCTCCAACTCCAAAGAAAACGAAAACTTTTTTCTCGAATTTGACGATGTGAGCGAAACCCCATCGGCGCCGCCCGCGCAACCGGAAGCTCCCGTCGCCGTTGTCGCCCCTGTAGAGGAGAAGAAACCCGAACCCGCACCCGAACCGGTTAAAGAAGAGGTTCCCGTCGCCACTGAGACAGTCGCACCGACGGAGGAGTCTGCCAAACCGGCGAAAAAGACAAAGACGAAGAAAGCTAAAGCTCAAAAAGCTGAAGCACCCACCCCTCAAGCCGCTCCCGCTCCTGCCGTTCCCGCCCCACCGGCACCGAAAAAAGAACCCGAACCGGTGGTGCTGTTTGCCCCTAACTACTTAATGCCGACCCCAACAAACGCCCGTCGTCGTCCGAGTGCCAATATGAAAGGGTTTTTAGATATGGCGCGGGATATGAAGCGTCGCTAGAGCTAGCGATGTTTGAGGAAAACTAGCCCGCTGTAGAGGGCAAAAGCCGGGTCCCAGTTTGAAGGTTCCTCGCGGGCTAGTTCGATGTAGTGGGATACGCGCGCGAGCAAAAACGAGTATTCGATCGCGGTTTCCCCAAAGGGGTTAAACTCCGAGCTAACTGAGACATGACTCAAGTGTTGCTCCAGGTTTTGGGTTAAATCGTTCCACTTGATGCGATTGGTGGTTTGAGGCAACCCACCTTCCTGGAGATGTGTGTTTTGGGAGAAGGAAACCCCTTTGTGAAACTGGTAAGAGCGATCGCAAATGCGCAAAATGCAGTTTCGATCCTTCAGGTGCAGGTCGCAGATGCGAGCGTAGTCTCGGGTTTCGACTTTGCGGGTGACCTGCTCGGACTTTTTACGGCTGATATCGTAATGAACGGCATCGACAAAGATGGGTAACCCGCCTTCCACCCGCTGGGTGACTTCTTTCCAGTCAAACGCGATCGCCCCAAGTCGATCGTTTTCATCCAGACAGACGACGGTCGGTTGACCCTGAAAAGATTGAAAATAGCGAACGCGAAAGATTTGAATTTGGGCGATATCTTTTAAAGAAGCCCAAAAGACTGAAATTCCCGCTTGTTGCAGTTCCTCTCCATAGACGCGCAACTCCCCAACTTTTCCCGTCCGGTACAGTCGCCAGCCGTAGATTTGCAAGCGCATCTTTGCGGTGTAGGGATCGATTTGCAAAATCCGGGCGAGTTGCCCGGCGGCTTCCTTACGTTTTTCCGGTGGCGTCGCTTCGAGAATTAACACCCCCTGTTCCTGACTTTGGGGATCGGCTTTGGCGCGATCGAGGGCTTGTTCTCGCGAAGCCCGTTCTCGTGTTTCCAAACGCTGCAACCCCTGACGCGCCTTTGTGAGAATTTTCGGCAAACTAACGGTGCGAAGTAGTTGCCGGTAAACTTTCTCGGCCGCTTCGGCTTTGTTGGTTTCTTCGTAAAGGCGACCGATGTAGAACTGCACCCAAGGGTCTTGCGGCGATTGTTTATAAAGCTGTTTGAGCAGGCGGGAGGCTTGTCGGTAGTCTTGGTTTTCAAATGCAGCCGTTACGCGATCGAGCATGGTTCTTTCCGGGCATCGGGTAGATTTATCGCACCTGCGAGCGGGCGATCGTATCTGCTCTATTTTGCCCTCTCGAGGGCGGCCGCGACCAGGGAGAGGGCTGCGATGGGTGCGGTGAGGGCCCGCAAAACCCGGCGGCCGAGGGAAACCGGTTGAAAACCGACGCTTATTGCCTTATCGACTTCTGCGGGCGTCCAACCCCCTTCGGGACCGATGGCGAGAGTTATGGATGGGTGTGGAGACTGTTGCAAGCAATCGAGCAGGTGGGGTGCATCTCCTCGGGCAACGCAGATATAGGAGGGTTCGGATGCGGCGGAGTGGAGAATGGATGAAAACGGCAGGGGATCGGCAACGATCGGAATAACCTGACGTTCCGATTGTTCCGCCGCTTCTCGGGCAATTCGCCGCCACCGCTCGATTTTGCGAGGGCTGGGTTCGAGGAGGGTGCGAGTGCTCAAGGCGGGGAGGATGCGATCGACTCCTAACTCGGTACACGCGCGCACCACATCATCGAAGCCACTTCCTTTGGGGAGGGCGGCAATCAAAGTGATGGGAACGGGTAACTCGGTTTTGACTGAGATTTCTTTTTCAATAACACCCATCCATCCTGGGAGGGCATTTTCTTGGGTGGCGGCTTCGATACGGCTGAGCCACCATCGTCCCTCGCCATCTATCGCAATGAAGCGATCTCCCGATTTTAAACGCAAAACCCGACTCAGATAATGTTGTTGTTCCCGAGCTAGGTGAATGTGCGGGGGATGAAATTGAGAGGGGGCGATCGCAATGCGTTGCCATTGAGCCATGGAATTCGAGGAGATCGATCGCGGCGCGCGATCGAAGGTAGATCCATGCGCCACCCACAGGGTAGGCATAGGGGAACTACCCCAGTTTAATCCGTGGGATCTATCTTCATGAAAACCTCGATTAGGAATGTCCGGGAAAATAACACAATACCCCACACCCATTGGTGAAAGGTTAAGGTTGTATTCACTTTGTCAACTTTCCCATAATCGACCGAAAACCCGGAATTGGGGGGTCTCCCCCCAAACTGAACGGTGGGGGAGGCGTGGAGTCCCCCACACCCCCTGCGTACAAGAAAGCGATCGTGGGAGAGCTAGTTTTGAAAGGGTTTGAGCTATTCGAGTCAGTCAACTTGACATCTGGCAAAATTGCTTAACCTTTCACCAATGCCCCACACCCCACACCCCATCTGGTGAAACCCTCTTATCCCGCAGTGAAGTTCGCTAGCCAAAGCATTGCATTGGTACGCGGCAGGAGTCCCATTTGGGAGCAAGTTGAAGATTTTGCCACTGATGCCACTGAGTGAGGCGGTTTTGAATGCCTTGTTGCAAAAGAGATTCGATTTTCAACCGTTTCTGTGTGGAAACGCAATGAAGTAATACCGGCACTTCTTCTTGGGAATCGATCTCGATGTGGCGGTTGGGAACTTGGCTTAACACTTCGTCGAGTAATGCCTCTCGAATTTGCGGTTGAACGAATTCCGATCGCGTACTGCGGTAGGGATCGCACTCTAAGAGGCAATCGAGTTCTTCTTCCACAGCGGCACGAGTTAGATTGACGGTGATTTTCGACATGATACAGCCTTTTTGGTTAAGTTTGAATGCAGTGTTTCGGGAGTTACGATCGTCGATTGGAGTGTTTCGAGATCGCGATAGTCAGACTAGAAAATCTACACGGGTACAGTGACCCGTGTAGGTGTGAGCTGAAGGATTAGCAAGACTTCACAGATCGTGGAAATTAACCCTGTCATTTGAGACGTGTGACTTTTTTCTCGGAAGATTTTGGAAATGTTTCATTGCATTCGATCTAAGACATTCACCAAAGAAACAAGACGAAAATATAAAAGAATAGGAAAACGATGACGACCAGTGTCCAGAATGTTGAATCGATATTTTGAGGAGCGATAGAGAAATTTAGATTGAATGAATTTTGTTTTCGATATAGGGCATGTCATCAGTTACATCTAGGAGTCTTTTAGGACAAGGATTTGATAACGTTAGCTTGAAAATACCTTAAAAAGCTAAAACTAATACCCAGTCAAGAGTGTAGGGATAACTGACGATCGACCTTAGATTGTGCGCGATGGAGCGGTTTTTAATTCTCCTTAAAGCTCGAACGCGGAAGATCTGGAAGATTGAGTTGAATTCGAGCGGATTAAACCCTAGATTTTTATGTCTTCTTTTAATTAATCTGGGTCGAGTGGGCGGTCGAAGAAATCAAAAATCTTCCCGTTATGCCACTTGTAAGTCTTCGAGCAGCTTATTCCGCGCTTCCACAGAGCGAGCCACAATTTCTTCTAAATCGGGCATTTCTTGCCAACAGGAGGGACAGAACCAATAAATTTGATTTTGTCGAACGTGGCGAATGAGTTGGTCGGAACAGCAAGGACAAGTATTCATGACTTTGACACTCTAAATAACATCTGTGGAGGCTGTATTTCTCACACTACGATCTTATGTATCACTTCATTTACCGCTAAGAGTGTATCGTTAATTACAAGAGTCGATAGACAATCTACGGCATCTCTTGAAGTTATGTCTGAACTCTATCAAAGTAACGTGAAGAAATCGAGAAGGTAATTAAAAGTTGAAAAAGCCTAATATTGATGATAAAATACTAATAAATATTTTAAAATCACAGGCATGCAAAACCTAGATTTTCATCAAAAAATAATTGCAAAAAAATTGCAAAACTTAGCCATCGCAGTTTATTTCAAATCAACTTATTTTAGGTGATAGCCGACACCGCGAATGGTTTCAATGAAGTCCGTTTTTGCCCCGGAAGCCTTGAGCTTATGACGCAATCCTTTAACGTGAGCTTTGACCGTTTCTTCTTCTGGGGGATCTTCAAGAGACCACAGTTTTTCAATAATTTCGCTGCGAGTGAGTACCCGTCTTCCGTTACGTAGAAAAAGTTCGAGGAGCGCGTACTCTTTGGGCGTTAAATGTAAGACCCTCTTACCATAGGTCACGTTGTAGCTCACTGGGTCGAGCCGCAGCTCTCCCCATTCTAAAATCGGGGAGGAGGAAACCTGTCCCCGGCGCAATAAAGCACGAACCCGAGCCAAAAACTCGGGAAAATCAAAGGGTTTCACCAGATAATCATCGGCACCTGCATCCAATCCTTCCACTTTATCCATGCTCGTATCCCGAGCGGTCACCATGAGGATTGGCGTTTTGCAGCCATTGTAGCGAAGCCGATGACACAGTTCGATGCCGTTCATTTTCGGGAGCATCACATCGAGCAAAATGAGATCGTATTCGAGAATTTGCGTTTGCATCCAACCGGCTTCTCCATCAGCAACGACATCGACAATATAACGTTGCTCGTTAAGGGCTTCGGCTAAAGCTTCAGCTAGCTGCATATCGTCTTCTACTAAGAGAAGCCTCATCGAATTTCTCCTTCAGTGGCAGCAGTTTTCCCAGGGCTCGAACCGGCGTCAAGGGACTTGACCCTTACATTTGGGGTTGAGTTTTTTAATTCTTAAATTATTGTAATTATATTTTCGTATTTTCTCAATTTTTGTCAAATTAAATTAACAAGTATGAGTCTTCACTTCTGTATTAATTTAATAAAAATTAATACAGAAGTTGAGTCCACCTCGATCGGTCTCGTTATTTCAGACGCTGATGAATTGTGATTTCCGCAGATGGCTAGCTGACTTTGCCGGTATCAAATTACCGGGGATGGGTTTCTTTCAACCTCAGAGGGAAAATACACCCAGCCGCGAAGAACTCGAAGCTCAGTTGGTCCGGCAGACCGCAGAGATCGATCGATTGAAGGTCTCCTTGGAGAAGTCGATCGCCGATCGCACTCAACTCAAAACTCAGTTGCAGTTATTCGAGTCGGTGATGCCGAACATCGACGACGCGGTACTCATTGCCCAAGCCGAGCCACTTCACGAACCCGGTCCGCGCATCACCTACATCAACGATGCCTTTACCCGCATTACCGGCTACTCCCGCGACGAAGTTCTCGGTAAAACACCGCGCATCCTCCAAGGGACGAAAACCGATCGCCTCGAACTCGACAAAATCCGTTCGGCACTAACTCGCCAGGAACCAGTGACAGCCCAACTGCTCAACTACCGCAAAGACGGTTCGCAGTTGTGGGTGGAAACGAGCATTTTCCCAATTTTCGACGCTCGCGGGACTTGCTCCCACTTCATGTCGATCCATCGCGATATTAGCGATCGCATTTCTGCTGAAGCGCAACTCCACCAGAAAAATTCCGAGTTGCAAGCCATTTTCCAAGCTCTACCGGACTTGTATTTTCGGATGGACGCTCGGGGAACAATCCTCAACTACTACGCTGGCAGCAAAGAAAATTTGTACGTTCCTCCCGATGAATTTTTGGGCAAATCCATGGCAGAGGTACTGCCTGCCGATATTGGAGAACGATGGCAAGCGTCCCTCGAACGGGTTGGTCAAAGTGGCGAGTTGGGTATTCTCGAATATTGTTTGTCGATGGGGGAATCAGAAGAATGGTACGAAGCTCGCATCTTGCCGTTTCTCGATCGAGAATCCATCGCCATCATCCGTAACATTAGCGATCGCAAACGTGCCGAACGGGAACTGATGCGCATCGGTAAGGCCGTCGAAAGTGTCAGCGATGCGATCGTCATTGCCGATCGATCCGGTCGTTCGATTTATCACAATCCGGCGTTTTTGCACCGATTTAACTACACCCCCGAAACCCTGAATGCCGTTGGTGGTTTATCCCGTTTGTTTGCCGATTCCGACGTCGGTGGCATGGTATTCGCCAAAATCGCCCAGGGTAAGTCTTGGTTGGGCGAGGCGATTCTACACAATTCGGACGATCGCAAAATGCTCGTGTCCCTGCGAGCAGATGCCATTGAAGATCGAGAGGGGCATATCGTCGGCTTGGTGGGGATTTGCACCGATGTCACCGAACGCCGACAAGCGGAGACGGCCCTGTGGGAAACCCAGCATCTCCTCGAACAAATCGCTCGCACCACCCCCACCTCGATTTATATTTTCGATGTCAGCCAGCAGCGCAATGTCTACCTCAATCAAGCTGGCTGCCAATTTTTTGGGGTTTCCCCCGCCCAACTGGTCGATCGGGGGTGGGATTTCTTCGCCGACGCGCTACATCCGGAAGATTTATCGGCATTAGGAGATTTAAAACAGCGTTTCGCGGGGGTAGAAAACGGCGAAGTTCTCGAGACAGAATTTCGGATGAAAAGCGGTCGTGGAGAATGGCGCTGGTTGCACGCCTGGGAGGTGGTGTTTGCTCGAACGCCCTCCGGGGTTCCCGAAAAGATTTTGGGGACGGCCATCGATATCACCGAACGCAAGCGGGCCGAACAGGCATTACTCGAAGAGCGAAACTTCGTGGCAGCCGTATTGGAAACAGCTGGGGCCTTGGTGAGCGTTCTCGATCGCCAGGGCAACATCATCCGCTTTAACCGCGCCTGCGAACAACTGACAGGATATACCTTAGATGAAGTCCGGCATCGATGCATCTGGGATTTGTTCGCGATTCCCGAAGAACTCGCGGCGGTGCGATTGAGATTTGAAACCTTACTCGATCGACAAGCACCCATCGAATGGGAAAATTACTGGCAAGCCAAAGATGGAACCCGCCACCTGATTTCTTGGTCGAATAGCGTTTTGCTCGACGCTCAAGGGGAGGTGAAGTATATTATCGCCACCGGATTGGATATTACCGAGCGAAAACGCGCCGAAGAAGTGCGTTTGGCTTTGGAAAAAGAACGAGAACTCAGCGCCCTGAGACTGCGATTTTTTTCGATGGCTTCTCACGAATTTCGCACCCCCCTGAGTACGATTTTGCTCTCCGCTCAATCCTTGGAAGTTTCGATGGAAAATTGGACTCCTTGCCAACGATTGAGAAACATTCATCGCATTCAATCGGCGACCAAGCACATGACCCAACTGATTGAGGATATTCTGACGATTAATCGCGCGGAAACGGGGAAATTAGACTTCGATCCCCGCCCGATCGATTTGAGGGATTTGGTGGGGAAAATTGTCGCTGAAATGCAACAACATCTCCAGGTTCGACCCGATCGAGAGGGGGGGATTCGATTTGAAAGCGTTGGAGAAGTGCGACCGATTGCGGTGGATGTGAAACTGATGCGATCGATTTTGACCAACTTACTCTCGAATGCGATTAAATATTCGCCGGATGGGGGGGAAGTGGCATGTATCTTAACGATCCAAAAGGACGGGGTAACCCTTGAAATTATCGATCGCGGCATTGGCATTCCCGAAGCCGATCGCGATCGCCTGTTCGAGGCATTTCATCGCGGTGGCAATGTCGATTTCATTCCCGGTTCCGGTCTGGGTTTGACGGTGGTGCAAAAATGCGTCGAATTACATGGGGGGCAAATCCGGATCGCCAGCGAGGAAGGAGTCGGAACGACCATCTGGGTCAGTCTGCCGGGATAGAGCGAGTTCGGCACTCAGGAAATCGATAAACTGACGGGCCGTTCTCCCGGATCTGCCGTTGTGGCGGGTTGCCCATTGCAAAGCTCGACTTTCGAGTTCTTCTGGGGGCAGGGGAATCGCAGCTTGGGATGCCAGATGCCGGATAATATCCAAATAGCGGGTCCGATCGGCTGGCTCGAAGGTGAGGGTTAACCCAAATCGATCGCTAAAGGAGAGTTTTTCGTGCACTGTATCCCAAGCGTGAATTTCATACCCATCTCGCGGACGGGGGCGATCGTCGAAAAATTCCCGAATCAAGTGCCGTCGGTTGGAGGTGGCGTAAACCAGGACGTTACGGGGTCGTTCCGTGAGGCTGCCTTCTAAAATGGCTTTGAGGGCTTTGTAGGTATCGTCGTCTTCTTCAAAGGAGAGATCGTCGATGAAGATGATGAATTTTTGGGGTTGGTGCCGCAGTCGATCGACGATTTCGGGCAAATCGATCGCCATCGATTTCGTGACTTCAATCAGCCGCAACCCCCGCTCGGCATACTCGTTGGCGAGGGCTTTCACCAAAGAAGATTTACCCGATCCCCGACTGCCGTAAAAAAGGACGTGTAGGGCGCGATATCCCGCCAGGAAAAACTCTGTATTGGCGATCGCCCGATCTTTTGGTCCGTCGTAACCGGCCAGTTCGCAAAGTCCGATCGGATCGGGGTGGGCGATCCCCTCTAACTTTCCCCCCAGCCAGCGGAAGGCACGATATTCGGCAAATAAACCGGAACTGAATTTCTGGTAGTAGGTGGCGAAATCTTCGAGGGCATCTCCCCAGTTATCGAGATGTTGAAGTTGCCGGCGCAGTTGCGCTTGATGGGTGCGTTTGATGCGAGTTTCCCGGTTGTCAGCAACGAGGGAATCGCCCGGTTCCCAAGAAATGGGAGAGACGGGAATAGGGGCAGCAGCTTGCACCCACTGGCACAGTTGGGAGCAGGGGAAGCGGTAGAGGGTTTGCAATACCTGCAAATCGTGACGGGCAGCAGATACCAGGGAGGGGGGCAAGTCTTCGAGGGAAGCGCGTTGGATTTGTTGGGTGAAGGGATTGTCTGCCGCGAAAATTTGCCCCACCAGGTGCGCCGGCCAGCTCTGAGTGTCCCCAGCGAGGGCTTGAAACCAACGACCGTAAGCTAAGAGCGGCTCGACGCCATCTTTACGAGACTCCAACAGGGCGTCGAGGAGGTTTAAAAAGCTGCGGCCGATGTCTCCTTCGAGAACGGATTGGTAGAGCAGCAGGGATGCAGCTTGGGATTGCAGGAATCGGATCGAGGCCAGGGTTCGTTCGTCCATACGATCTCAGATCTGAGGCGATTGTACCCATGATGCCGTTCGGCTGTTAATTGCGCAACCGATCGATAATTTGTCGGGCAATTCGGGCATCTTGGGGTCGTCCTTGGGCGCTGAAGAGTTCTGCGGCTTTTTCGAGATCGGCAATCGCTCGCTGAGCATAGCCCAGGGTGATGTTGGCGAGGCCTCGATTGCCGTATGCTTCGGCGTAGTTGGGTTCGACGAGCAGCGCCCGGTTAAAATCGGCGATGGCGTTGCCGGGTTTTTCCAAACGTCCCCAAGCCACTCCGCGATTGAGATAGGCTGGGGCGTAATTGGAATCGAGATCGACAGTTTGGGTGTAGTCTTCGATGGCACCTTCCACATCACCGCTTTCAAATCGATCGATGGCGCGGTTGTAGTAGGCATCGGGTTCGCTGGGGGCGAGATCGATGGCTTCGGTGAAATCTGCGATCGCCCCATCTCGATCCCCCATCATCGAGCGGACGTTCCCGCGGTTGATGTAAGCGGCAACTCGTTGGGGATCGAGTTCGATGGTTTGAGTATAGTCGTCGAGAGCTGCTTGATATTCGCCCAATTCCGTCAGGGCCTTGGCGCGATTGTAGTAGGCCGAGGCCAGACTCGGCTGAGCCACGATGGCTTCGGTAAAGGCGGATACCGCACCTTCGTAATCCCCGTCGCGAATTCGATCGAGTCCTTCCTCGAAGTATTCGGCGCCGCTGCGTTGGATGACGGCACTCAGGGCCTGAGGGGCAATCGAGAGTGACGGCACTCCCGCCAAAACGATCCAGATGCCGACAGTGGTGGTGAAAGAACGAATCCGATCCATAACGCTCCTGAGCTGTGACTTCAGCTTTTCTCAAATATCATTTGGTGAAACACAGATCGACCCATTTCGGGCAATCTTTAACGGTCTCGTTTTCTCATCTCCAATAACCCCCAGCCGATTTCCGAGAAAAACCCCCTAGACGGTTCCGATTGAAGGCTTCCCGCGATCGAGCGTCCGAGAGCGCCAGGCAAAACTTCGAGTGCCCCAGTCGCAGAACGAGTGCTGTTGGGGAACGCTTCGGCGAACGGTCTCGGTTCGGGTGAGATTCTCAACGTTGTCGGCTCTTAGAGGAGATCGGTACGAGCTTCGGATTTTGGACGCTGGATGGATCTGTGACGACTAATTTGCTCGCGAGTCATTCGTTGATGTTGCGCCATTTGCGATTCGGGCTTCCGGCGCAAACTCCATCGTCTCGCGAGCGAAAAACTCATTCGATTTGTAACAAGTCGTACGAGAGCGGGAGATGTTCGATACAGCCAGTGCGCGATCGCTCTCCCGCTCTACGGACCGATCGGCGAACGTTCGCAAGAACTTCTACCTCTATGAGTGGGTAACAAGGAAAAGCTCTTGTGACACCCCAAAGCGAGACTTAAATTATTGATTTCGATCTAAATTTAAAGTAATTATAGCATTGAAATTAATTTTGGAGACCGATCGAAATAAAAGTTTGAAATCTATCTCAAATAGAATCTCTCAAAGGCGAATTAATTAACACTTTTTTAACTTTTAATACAACTTTGTCAATCGAATAACGCTCGAATTCAAATAAGACTCAGTCTGTTGGTGATTATCTCATCTCAAAACGAGTGCGTTTAAATTGCTGTAAAACGACAATTTCTCAGATCTGGAAATCGATTTCGCGGAGTCAGTAATAGGGGAAATCTGACAATGGCTTTCGTGCCGCGATTCGCAAAGCTTTGTAGAGTTAAAAAACCACCATGTAACTCGACAATATGTTTGGAAATCGTCAATCCCAAGCCCGCACCTTGTTGCTCGTAGATTTTGCGATCGAATTGCATATACGCACCCACTCGGGCAATTTGCTCGGGACTCATTCCCCGTCCTCGATCTTCTACCGATAATACTAACGTGCCATTATCGATCGTGCTAGTCACAAATACCGGAGAACCGGATTCGGAAAATTTAAAGGCATTATCGAGTAGCTCTTCCATAAGCTTTTTCAACCAGTATTCGGAAATCGGTAGAGAGACATTATGGATATTGAGCGTTAAGTCACCGCAGCGATCGTGTTGGCGAACCTGTTTGAGCGCTTGATGGGAAATCAGACTTTGAATCGATCGAGACTGACAAGCGCGAAGCTGGGAAATTTGAGCCGGCTGAGTTGCCATCAGCTCTAACTCCGCATAAATCAAAAAGTTTTGCACCAATCGGTACAGACGCTCTCCAGAATGTTTCAGTTGGGCGGCCATCTCGCGAATCTCTGTGGGGTCGAGAGTCTCGGCATCTTCGATCATAAAAGTCGCAAAGGAGAGAATCCCATTTAACGGGGTATTGAGTTCGTGAGGCAGCGCGCGTACGATATTCCCCCGCAGTTCATCGAGTTGGTGTTGGGATTCTCGATCGATTTGCGAGCGTTTTTGCAAGCGCGTCTCGATCGATTTTAATAACTCCTCCGAGGTAAAGGGTTTGGCAATGTAATCATCGGCCCCCAATTCCATCCCCTCTCGCAGGGAAGTCCAATCGACCTTCGAGGTGAGAAAAATAAACGGTACGGTTGCCGTTGCCGGATCTTGGCGCAATTGCCGCAACACGCTACAGCCATCGAGTTCCGGCATCACGATATCGCACAGAATCAGGTCGGGAATGCGATCGCGCACTTTTTCCAACCCCACGAGACCGTTCTGGGCGGTTGAGACTTCAAAGTTTTCCAGTTCGAGAATTTCCTGAATGCTATCGAGAACTTGGGTGTTATCTTCGATGGCTAAAATGCTGGTCATATCCGGGCACCATTTTTGTTTGACCGAGGAATCGGTTGAGGGTGTTTGGGGCACCCTCGAAACCGGAACGGGAGATGCAAGTCGGAAGGGCAATCGCGCTGTTACCGCCTCAAGATCGCCAATTTCATTAATTTCATCCTACGAACCAGTCTGTTTGCGCTCGCGTGTGCGCTCGCGTGTGCGCCCGAGGTCTAATGGACAACACCCATATAGGTCAAACCGCTAAAATCGATTGAGACCTTTGGTTTATTCATCGATAGCAACTGCCAGTCCAATTCGGACAACACCGGACAATTGTGTAATTTTGCCTTCCCCCCAAGGGTCGGCGTTCCCTTGCGTATGCGCGCGCGAACTCGGGGTCCGACCGCTGCCCCCGAAGCTCCCAAAGCCACCGCAGCCCACAGTCAATTGTGACCTAACCGATATGGCGACTGCTATATTTCTTCATCTCGCAAGCACTCGAACCTCCATGTGGTCTATCCTAAAAAATCTTCTTTCACCGGAACAGTATATGCCTCACGGTCACTGCTACCTGTGGCAAACCCCCTTGGTCGGGCTGCATGTGGTCAGTGACCTGCTCATTGCCCTGGCGTATTTTTCCATTCCAGGAATTTTGGTGTACTTCGTCTTCAAACGTCCAGACGTGCCATTTACCAATTTCTTCGTTCTGTTTGGCGCGTTTATCATTCTCTGCGGTGTCGGACACCTCCTCGAAATTTGGACCCTGTGGCATCCCGCCTACTGGCTGTCGGGAGTGGAGCAAGGGGCAACGGCTCTGGTTTCCTGTTATACTGCAGCATCCATGGTGACATTGCTGCCTCAGTTTCTCTCGCTGAAAACTCCTGAAGAACTCGCAGCCATCAATCAAGAGTTACAGCGAGAAATCCAAGAACGCCTCAAAGCCGAAGCCCAGTTGCGCCGCGCCTACGAAGAGCAAGAGTGTCGAGTGGACGAGCGTACGAGCGAGTTAGTCAAAGCCAATCAAACCCTCGAAACCGAAGTTCGAGAGCGCAAGCGCGTTCAGTCGAAATTGCAACAAATCGCCGCGCGGGAGCAGACTATTTCCCGCGTCGTCGGACGGATGCGCCGCACCCTCGACCTGGAAACGATCTTTACCGCCACCACCCAAGAACTGCGGCAAGCACTGGGATGCGATCGGGTTTTGGTGTATCGCTTTCACTCCGACTGGAGTGGAGAAGTGGTCGCCGAATCCATCGCCAAGGGTTGGAAACTGTTAGTGCCCGTCCGTAGTATCGATCCGAGTTTGACGAAAGTGGCCATCGGTACGTCCGATTGTACGATCGCCACCCTCGCCAATACCGAGAACCCGATCCAAGATACCTACTTGCAAGAAAATCACGGACGGTTCTACCAAGACAAAACCAACTATCGCTGCGTTCGGGATATCTATCAAGCGGGTTTCGATTCCTGCTACATCGAACTGCTCGAACAATTTCAAGCGCGCGCCTATACGATCGTTCCGATTTTCTGCGGTCGCCAATTGTGGGGGTTGCTCGCGGCTTACCAAAATTCCCAACCCCGCGATTGGCAAGAAGCGGAAATTGAGATTGCCAGCCAAACCGGAGCGCAATTGGGAGTTGCCGTCCAGCAGGCGCAACTGCTCGCGCGCACCCAACAACAAGCCGCCCAACTGCAAAAAGCCAAAGAAGCGGCTGATTCGGCCAACCGGGCGAAAAGCGAGTTTTTGGCCAATATGAGCCACGAATTGCGTACCCCCCTAAACGCGATATTGGGGTTTACCCAGTTGATGAACCGCAAGCAAGATCTCAATCCCGAATACCAGCAATATTTAGAGACGATCGATCGCAGTGGCGAACACCTGCTGGCCTTGATTAACGACATTCTCGATATGTCTAAAATCGAAGCGGGACGAGTCACCCTCAATGAAGGTAATTTCGATCTCCATAGCTTGCTCGACTCCCTGGAGGATATGCTGCAACTGAAGGTGCAATCGAAAGGTTTACAACTGATGTTCGATCGCGCCGACGACCTTCCCCAATACGTTCGCGCTGACGAGAGCAAGCTGCGCCAAGTTCTGATTAACTTGCTCGGCAATGCCATCAAGTTTACCCGAGAAGGAGGGGTGAGCTTGCGGGTGAAACGCAACGATCGCCCCGCCTCTGATTCCCCGGAGGAGGTCTATCTTCAGTTTGAAGTTGAAGATACCGGCCCCGGCATCGCCATTGAGGAGCGATCGAAACTCTTTGAAGCCTTCGCTCAGACGGAAACGGGTTTGCAAGCATCCCAAGGAACGGGTTTGGGGTTGCCCATCAGTCAAAAGTTCGTGGAACTGATGGGAGGAAACATTAACGTCAAAAGCGAATTGGGTCGAGGTTCGATGTTTTCCTTCTCCGTTCGGGTGCAGTGGGTGCAAAAGACTTCGATGGCGAGGGAGAATTCCCCAGAAGAGATGGGAAAAGTCATCGGTTTGGCACCGGGAGAACCCCACTACCGGATTTTAATCGCGGAAGATCGATGGGAAAACCGTCAAATTTTGGTCAAACTTCTCAGTACCCTGGGCTTTGACATACGAGAAGCTCTCAATGGTCGAGAGGCGGTCGAGATGTGGGAAGACTGGCAGCCGCACCTGATTTGGATGGATATGCGAATGCCCCAAATGGATGGCTACGAAGCCACCGAGCAGATTAAAGCCCTCGACGCGGCGCGATCGCCCGCAGAAAAATCGGGGACGATAATTATCGCCCTGACGGCGAGTGCCTTTAATGAAGACCGACAGACGGTGTTAGCAGCTGGGTGCGATGATTTCCTGCGCAAGCCCTTTCGAGAAGGAGAACTATTGGCAAAAATCCAGCAACATTTAGGCGTGCAGTATCTTTACGAAGCCCAGGAGAGCGATCGTTCGGAAGAGAACCGACGCAACGAACTCTCCCTCGACGAACTCAAAGAGGCGATCGCCGAACTTCCAGAATCCTGGCGGGAAAAGGTTCGTTATGCTGCCGCTCAATGTAGCGATCTGCTGGTCCTAGAGCTGCTAGAAAAACTTGGAGAAGATCGAACTGCGGTGGTTACCAAGGTTTCTGAGTTGGTGGAGAACTTCCAATTCGATATCATTCTCGAACTGACAAAGCCATCGGTGATGCGGTAATGGGGGGGATGCGCAGACGGGGTGACACGCACGGGGGAACAAGGGGGAGTAGAAAGAGATGACCACTGACCCAGTATCAATTACTCAGTGTCCATTCACTTCCCCTCTACTTCCGACGACCTCTCGAGCACTTCCATTCGATCGAATTTTCGCGATTCCAAAACGCTCGTTTTTCTGATTGATAGCGCTTGGTTATCCGTTTATTTACACGAATCGAAGAAATAGGTATTCCCCATTCCCCATGACTGAAAATTTGTAATCATACCGGCGCGAACTGCTATATATATCTTGAGTAGATATCTTGAGTAGAGAAGCTCGATCTTTTTTAACAAAAGTTTTAAGAGAGTGAAGTGAATTTATTTAAAATTAATAAATTGTTTAAATCGTTATTTTAATGACATCTTTATCTGCACAATATTATACCTTGCTTTTTAATATACTATTTAAAGAATTGGTAAATTAAAGGATAAAAAATTATAGTTCAAAGCAAGATAAAGCCAATAGAAACACGGCTAATTAGTGAAGGTGGCATAATGCGTTTAATCTTAACTCCACCCGATTTTTTGGGAGAACTCAATCGTGAATACCATCTTACTTGTCGAAGACGAAACTATCTACATTCGGCTATTTTCTCAGCTTTTAGCAAAACAAGCAGGATTAGCCGTCAAGCATTCAGAAAATGTCGATGAAGTCATAGAAATAGCGAAGTCCGGTCAAGCCGATATGATTTTAATGGATGTTTGTTTGCCCAACAGTCGCTATCAAGGGCAAGTTATTGATGGTATCCATATTACGCAACTCCTCAAATCCCATCCGAGATCGGCAAAAATACCGGTAATTTTAGTCACGGCCAACGAAATTATTAGCGATCGCGGCAACCTCCTCGAACAAAGCGGTGCCGACGGTTATATCGCCAAACCCGTCATGGATTACCAGCAGTTCGTCAACGACGTGTTAGCCCGATTGCCCCAAAACTAACCCTTCCGTTCGTCCAAATACCCCCGGGGAGTAATCATCCAACCCTCATGAAATCCCGTGCGAGTATTGCCGATTAAAACCGTCGTTAGCATATCGATGTCACGATCGAGTAACCCCTCCAACGTCGTCAATTGCACTCGTTCGTCTGGGCGATAAGCCGATCGCACCAGGGCCACTGGGGTTTGACGATCGCGGTACTCCAAGAAAATCCGTTGGGCGATCGCAATTTGTTCGGTGCGCGTTTTCGATTTGGGGTTGTACAGCGCTACCACGAAATCAGCTTGCGCTGAGGCTTGGAGGCGTTTTTCGATGGTATCCCAAGGGGTGAGCAAATCGCTCAAACTAATGGCACAGAAATCGTGCATCAGCGGCGCGCCGACGCGAGAGGCAGCCGCTTGCAGGGCCGTCAAACCGGGAAACACTTTAACTCCAGGGGTTTTGCCATCCCAGCCGCGATCGCGCAACTCCTCAAACACCAACCCGGCCATGGCGTAAATCCCGCAATCCCCCGAGGACACCACCGCCACCGTCAGACCCCAATCTGCCAATTCGATCGCCCGCGCCGCCCGTTCCCGTTCCTGGGTAATCGGCAGGGCTTCGACGATTTGTCCCGGACGCAGCAAGGGGCGAATCAACTCGATATAAAGCGAGTAGCCGACGATCGCATCCGCCTCGGCAATCGCGCTTTGGGCCGCCGGAGTCATCTGGTCGAGTTGACCGGGCCCGGTTCCCACTAACCACAACCGACCCTCGCGCCCGGTATATTCCACCTCAGCTAACGCCACCGCCACCGTCACCGCCCCCGCTTGGTTTTCCTCCTTATAGATTTGTTTGGCAACCAAAAGCTGGAGTTCGCCCGACGAAGTGCGATCGCCTGCCGCGCATAGGGCTGCCGCTTCCGCCACGCTGGGGGTTCCCACCTCCCGTTCCACCACCTTTGAGGGGGAAGGAACCGCCACCGATGCTAACCGTTCGGCGCTAAACGTCACTAAGGGAAACGGGTTCTCCTCACACGTTTCCAGTAATCCGACCTCATCGGCTTTTATATCGATCGTGGCAATACCGGCGATCGCCTCTCGCGCCAGATGATTCGCCTGAAAGACTCGATCGATCGCCCGTTCGATAAGTTCTTGGGACGTTCCCCGCTCGCAACCCACTCCCACCCACAAGACTCGGGGATGCCACTGCACCTTGGGCAACTCCGAGTCCGGGGCAAATCGTCGCTGAGTAAACCCGATCCAAATCCGGGCAGTGGAATTGATTCCCTCGGACGCGGCTTCGGGAAAGTCGAAAATAAAGGGGTTTTCTGAAGGTAAGTGCTGCTGCCACAGCGTCGAACCCACCTCCTGAATCACCTGTACTGTTTCCCCTCGCGAGATCGCCGCACTCACCCCCAGCCAATCCCCCGTACCATGCCGCCAACCAAAGGGAACCCCCAGCAAGTCCGCCGCCGGCAGTCCCAAACCGTTTGCCGCGCCGGTAAGGACGGGAGTTGCCCCCAGTTGTAGTGCCACCAGACGCGCTAATCGATCGGCCCCACCGAGATGACCGCTACACAAACTAATGACGAATTTTCCCGCCTCATCCACTACCACCACAGCCGGATCGATCGCTTTATCCCGTAGCAACGGGGCGATGAGGCGCACCACGGCCCCGGCAGCCAAGCCAAAGACAAACCCTCGATGGTGCGGCCACAGTTGAGCGATGCAATCTTTGAGCGTCCCTTCGTAAACTTGGGTGTGGGGAAGATGTTTGAGAGAGGGGGGAACCCACAACGTTACATCGGGATGGGAAGGGTTGCCACTCTGGCATAAGCGTCCGAGGCGTTCGGCACTGCGAGGCGTGGTGGCGAACGCGGCGATCGGTGAAAAGTTATCGAGCATGATGCAATAACGGTGTAGGCATCCAACTACAATGACAGGAAAGGGGTGAGAGGGGAAGTTCTCGCTCCGGGTTTTTCTTAATAGCTCCCCACTTTATATAAAAGATTCAATAGACTATGTTTCAACGGATTTTAATCTGCACCGATTTCCAAGACGGTCTCCAACGTCTGGTTCGCTTCGTCCCCAGCCTTGCCAAGTCCGGATTGCGCCACATTGTATTTTGCCACGTAGCTCCCCTCTTAGACGATCGGGGCATTTGCAAGGTGGACGAAAAAGCGATGGAAACAGCACGGGAGCGCCTCTCCGTCGCTCTAGAAAATGTTCCCGATGGGGTTGAGGTGAAAGTGGATGTCGGTTCTGGAAAATTTGCCGACATCGTCCTCAAAAGCGTCAAGCAACATGACAGCGATTTAGTATTGCTGGGCACTCAACCCCGCACCCTCCTCAATCAAAAGCTGTTTGGTAGCAATACGATCGAACTGACTCAGCGATCGAAAATCCCCCTGATGGCGATCCGTCCGTCTTTGATTTCCACCTATACCAATGAAGAACTAGACCTGCGCTGCCAGCACCTATTTCGCTATCTCTTAGTTCCCTACGATGGTACCGATGAAGATAACGCCCTGCTCAAGCAAATCGAGGGCTATTCTGGAAAGATCGGCGATACTTGCTTCCAAGAATGCTTGCTCGCTCAAGTCCTTGATGTTGCCGGACAGCGACGGGAAGTGCGTCAGGAAAATGCCGAGGACGAAGCCAAACAAACCCTCGAACCGGTGAAAGCCAAGTTAGAACAGATGGGTTTGAAAGTGGGCATCGACGTGAGATCGGGCGATCCCCTGGCCGGAATTCTGGATATGGCCCTCGAATACGATATCAGCGCCATTGCCATTGCCGCCCGCAGCGTCCCCAATCGTCTCGTCAACTGGTCTCGCCCCAGCTTTTCGGCACAAATCCTTCGCAGTAGCTGGCATCCGGTAATTTTTGTCCCTTCAGAGAAATCGTGAGGCAAATCCGAGTTTTTGGGAGTCTGGCAGCACTCGCCTTGACTGTGGCAGGCTGCCAACCCAGTGCACCTCAAGGATTTCGAGTCCGGATCGATCGTGTCGTCAGCGGACAAACGGTCGAAATTTCGCCTCTGGAGGGAAATCCACCGAAATCTGGAACCCTTCGATTCATCGGTATCGACGCGCCGGACTTACAGCAACAGCCCTGGGGAGTTGCCGCGAAAAATAGACTTCAAGCGCTCGTGGAAGGTCGAGAGGCAATCGTCGAATTCGATGTGGAATCTCGGGATGGATTCGATCGATACTTGGGATATCTCTGGATTGATGGCATTCTAGTCAACGAACAACTGATTGCCGAAGGATACGTCCTCGATCGCATGCGATCGTCGAATATAAAGTATCAACAGCGGCTCACTCTCGCTCGGGAACGGGCCCGACTCACCCAACAAGGCATCTGGAATCCCGACAATCCCCTGCGGCAGACACCTGGTGAGTTTCGCCGTCAGAATCGGTGAGGGGGCAATGGACAATTGACAATGGGTCAGTCGCGACGCTCTTCCCCTCTGGAGGGCAAAGCATTTGGATCGGTTAGGTTTCGTTTGTTGCAGAATTTATTGCCCAAATACTTGTGCCCCTACAGTCTCCCCGTTCTACATTTTGAATTTTCTTCTCCCTTGTCTCCCCGAAAAAATTCCAAAAAAATACTTGCGTCGCGACGCTCGAACCCGGAAGATTGTCAAGGTTAGGGAAACCTGCAATCTACAATCGGAAATCGAATGAGCGATCGCACTTTAGAACCATCCACCGAAGAACTGCAAATTTTCCTCGATATTGCCACCGAAGCCGCCACGGCCGCCGGTGCAGTGTTGCTATCCTACTGGGGGAAGCTCGATAGTATCGAAGAAAAAGGACGACCGGGGGATTTGGTCACCAGCGCCGATAAAGCGGCCGAAGCCGTAATTTTAGAAGTTTTGCGCCGCCACGTACCCGATCATGCCATTCTCGCGGAAGAATCGGGAGCGTTGGGGAAACAGCAAAGTAAATACCTATGGGCGATCGATCCCCTCGACGGCACGACGAACTTCGCCCACCAATTTCCCTTTTTTGCCGCGTCCGTGGGACTGTTGATTGACGGTATCCCCTCGGTGGGAGTCGTATTTAACCCCTTTACTCAAGAACTGTTTCGAGCCGCAACGGGTTTGGGGGTCACCTGCAACCGCCAACCGATCGCAGTGTCCAAAACCCAGGAACTCATAAAAAGCCTTCTAGTAACGGGTTTTGCCTACGATCGCCGCGAAACAGAAGACAATAACTATGCGGAATTTTGCCATCTAACTCATTTAACTCAAGGCGTACGGCGTAGCGGTTCTGCCTCTGTAGACTTGGCTTACGTCGCCTGCGGACGGCTAGATGGCTACTGGGAACGGGGACTGTCTCCCTGGGATGTCACCGCTGGCGTGGTGTTGGTACGCGAAGCCGGGGGACGGGTGACGGCTTACGACGGCAGTCCCTTCGACATTAAATCTGGTCGCATTCTCGCAACGAACACGGCCCTTCACGACGAGTTGAGTGCGGAACTTTTGAAAGTGCAGGGGCAAAGGGTGACGCGGTAACGCTCCAGAGGGGGAAAAGGGGAATGGCTAGGGTGACCCGGAAACGGGGCGATCGAGAATGTGGGTTTTTAATTTTTAATGGGTGCATTTTCTCCCCCAGCGATTAGCGGCTCCCTTGCTTTCCCGACTTCCCCTGCTCTCAAACCCCCCAAAACTCCCCGCAAGATCGAGAGAAAAAACGAGAGCGAACTCTCGGGCAACACCATTTCTTGACATCAGTCAAAGTCAGGAGAACGACGGGTGCAGACTTTTAGCTAACCAGAGTAAAGTATATAAATAGAATTGGCCTGAAGGTGGTGGAACTTATGATGTCATTTGACTTCGATCGAGGATTATTCAAATCTGATTTCTTCGATCATCATGCGGTTCTGGGAATGCCGATCGATGCGAGTGCCCGAGAGATCCGCAAGCGGTTTATGAGTATTGCCCGTCGATTGCACCCCGATATTTGCAAAGCCCAGGATAAACAACTCGCAGAGGCTTTATTGTCGAAGTTAGTCAATCCGGCTTATGCAAAACTCTCGAACGATCGCGAACGAGAAGAATACGTTGTCTTGCTCAAAATGATGGGCAAACGCTTGATTCAAGATAGTAAATCGATCTCCCTGGGAAGCGATCTGGCAAAGCAGCTTTCGCGGGAAAATAATTTCGAGCAAGCTTATAAAACAGCATTGGAAACCTTAGCCGCCGGACAGTACGAAGATCTCGATGGAACTTTAGATCGGATCGCCCAAATGAGCGAACTAAATTTAGTGTATCTATGGCGAAAAGAACGCGATGGCGGCGGTGTTAGAAAAGACCAAAAACCCGTTAGCAGACCGCCCGCATCGATGCCACCCACTACGGCCGGGTCCCCATCCCAATCGCGGCAAAGCGCTTACGTCGCCCGCCACTGCCAGCGAGCGGAAGGGCTAATGACAAATAATAATCTCAATAGCTTGACGATGGCTCGCAAAGAGTTGCAAGATGCCCTTAAGCTCGATGCGAATAACAGTCGCGTTCATGCTTTGATGGGTACAGTTTATCTCAAACAAAATCAGCTCAAACCGTCGAGTGTTAATATCACCTTGGCTAAAAAGCACGTGACCCAAGCTCTGAAGCTAAATGCAAAAGAACCTGCAGCTTTAGAGGCGCGCAAACAGCTCAACCAACTGCTCGCCAGCAGTGCGACTGGGACGCAGAAAACAGGGACGAAGACGAGTCCGAAAACGGGTACTGCAAAGGGCAAATCTGATAAATCCAGCGGCGGTTTGTTTGGTGGTTTGTTTGGCGGGAAAAAGAAGTAAATGACAGTCTATCAACCCCCCACAGGGGCTAGAGATCTCTTACCGATCGATGTGGCACAAAAGCGCTGGATCGAAAAACGCCTGCAAGAGGTGTTCCAACGCTGGGGCTATCACCGAATTATTACCTCCACTTTGGAACGCTTAGATACCCTGGTTGCTGGGGGTGCCGTGCGGCGATCGACGACGATTCAGTTCCAGGATGCGGAGGACGAAGTGTTAGGGCTGCGGCCGGAACTGACGGCTTCCATCGCCCGGACGGTCGTGACTCGGATGGCGGGGACAACCTTTCCCCAGCGCCTTTACTATAATGCCAACGTCTTTCGCCGCGATCTCGAGGGAGGACACGGGCAGCAGCACGAGTTCTATCAAGCGGGGGTTGAATTGTTGGGCGCGGGAGGCGTGGCTGCGGATGCAGAAATTTTACTCCTCCTGGCTGATTGCTTGGCAAGTCTGGGACTGCCGCGATCGTCGGTGATTTTGGGGGAGGCAGGACTGACGAGATCCCTTCTCGAACCGTTTCCCGAATCCCTGCGCGAACCGGTGCGCGAGGCGATCGCCCATCTCGATCGAGTCACGCTCGAAATCTTGCCCATGTCCGATAAACTGCGCGATCGGGCGCTGTTTTTGTTCGATTTGCGCGGTCGTCCGGCAGATGTTCTGCAACGGCTTTCTCCCCTGGATTTAGACCCGGCGGCCCGGCAAACCCTCAACGATCTCAAGTCCCTGGTGGATTTGCTTGCCACCCATGACGCTTTAAACGGCGAGGGTGCGACGGTGGGGAATACCTCCACCTTCGATTCCTGGGTGCTGGATTTGAGCTTGATTCAGACCTTCGACTACTACACGGGAATCGTTTTTAAGGTGGTGGGTGCGCCGGATTCCGGGGCGCAGATTTTAGGTCAGGGAGGACGCTACGATCGACTTTTGGGACTGTACCATCCTCAAGGGGAAGACTCCCCCGGTATTGGTTTCTCTTGGAACATCGAAGACTTGCACCGAGTCCTCAAACCCACGGGTCAATTGCCCGATCGCACGCCAACCAGTCACTGGCTGGTGGTTCCCAAAACCCCGAACGCCCGCGCGGCAACCTTTGCCTACGCCCGGAAGCTGCGGGAATCCACCCATTTGGTACGGGTAGAGGTGGAACTCGATCTTCGCGAAACGCCAGCAGCCACGCGCGATTACGCTCGAGATCGCCGTATCTCTCAAATTGCCTGGATCGATGCCGATGGTACGCCAGAAATCGAAACCTTGACTCAAGAGACGCAGCCGCAACCTGTAGAATAATAAGGTTGAGCCATTCACAAACGATTGCCAAGGTGCGATCGAGTTTAGCGAAGTACGCGATGCCACATACGATTGTTACGAATACCTGTGAAGGGGTTGCCGATTGCGTGGACGCTTGCCCCGTTGCATGCATTCACGAAGGCCCCGGAAAGAATACCAAGGGAACGGATTGGTACTGGATCGATTTTTCCACTTGTATCGATTGCGGCATTTGCTTGCAAGTGTGTCCCGTCGATGAGGCAATCGTCGCGGAAGAACGACCGGAGTTACAGCAGACTCCGCAGTAAGAAGACAAGGGAGAGCGGGGAGAGGGGGAAAAGCGTCGCCATTGACCCATTGTTAATTGTCCATAACACTCTCCCCCAGTCTCCGAAGCCTCCTTCTCCAAAAAAAAACCCCCCCGGAGTGACCCGTAAAAGCCAGGGGGGAGCCTCTTCTGATGGTATCTGCTTAATTCCTAGTGTCCCAAAGCTAACGGGGAGTTAGGTGAAGGAATCGCAAAGATATCGGTAGGGTATTTTAAAGATTACTGACACAGGCTTTCAAGAAAATTTTAGGGATTTGTACCACAGTCACCACCAGCTAATGTGGAGGGTAATGGCAGCGATCTCGCGAACCTTTCCCCATCCGTTGCTAATCTGCCACTTCCCACTGATGCAATGTGCAACTTTGAGCAAAGCCATATGGCGATCGAGTAGACTGATTTTCCCTTTCCCCCGCTTTCAGGTTTGGGAAAATTCAGTTGCACGTGGCGTCACTGTATCGATCGAAGCGGTAGCGTAACCGTAAATGTCGTTCCGCCACTGGGTTCTGAGTGCAGCGTAATGTTGCCCTGATGTTTTTGGACGATCTGGTAGCAGATGGCTAACCCCAAACCCGTTCCCTGACCAATGGGTTTGGTCGTAAAGAAGGGATCGAAAATTTTGGCTTGCAGGTGGGGTGGGATGCCGGGTCCGTTATCGTGAATTACCACTTCAATAGCTTGGGTCGGGTCTAAAAACCGAGTGGAAATCCAAATTTTTCTCGATGGCATTTCCTCGGCGAGTAATGCATCGATCGCATTCGCTAAGAGATTCATAAACACTTGATTGATTTGCGCTGGATAACATTCGATCGCGGGAATCGAACCATATTCTTTAACAATCTCGATCCCTTTTTGAATTTGAGAACTCAAAATGAGAAGGGTATTATCAATGCCCTCATGCAAATCGACATTTTTAACTTCAGCTTCATCCAGACGAGAAAAGTTCTTCAAGGAACGGACAATTTCTTCAATACGTTGCGTTCCCACTCCCATCGAGTGAATTGCTTTTAATAAATCCTCTTGCAAAAATTCATAGTCAAGTTCTTGAAGTTGGTTTTCCAAATGGGGATTTTTAGCTAGCTTTGAGTTGATGACCTCTATTAACTCTTGCGTCGAAGATGCGACATAGAAAATATTTCCCTTGATAAAATTAACTGGGTTGTTAATTTCGTGAGCGACTCCTGCCACTAATCGACCCAAGCTCGACATTTTTTCCGTTTGAATAAGTTGTAGTTGGGTATGTTTAAGTTCTTTTAGAGTGTGTTGAAGATGATTGTTTTTATCGACTAACTCTTGAGTTCTTTCCTGAATTTGAGTTTCTAAGGTCTGGTTGTAAATCTCCAATTTTTCTTGAGAAACTTGAAGTCGATCGAGTAAGGTTGAGAAGGTCTCAGCGACCCATCGAACTTCATTGGCAAAAATGTTATGTGTCTGAAACTTTTTGACATCTTGAATGCGATCGAGCGCTACCAATTGACCCATTTTTTGAATGTAACTGGCTAACTCTCGCAGAGGTTCGATCGATGTTTTACTCAAAATTGAATAAACCAAGATAATACAAAATATTGTGGTGAGAATAATATAGAAAAAGATAAGATTAAAAATTCGATTTCCCGCTGCTTCAATTTCCGAGACAGGTTTGACAATTACTAATTTCCAATACGAGCCTGGAACATGAAACAAAAATGCTTTAGATGGCTCTTGGAGGATTAGATCTTCGGGTAAATTAATCGTTCCGTATAGCTTAGAGTCTTGTAGCAAATTTGATAACGGATCGAGAATTACAGCCGTCAGTAAATCTGCATTTTCTCCATCGATTTGGTAACTATCTCGATCGATACGCTCGGAAATGTCTAGATCGTAGTTTGGCATTTGACGCGCTAAGTTTAAAATATTTTCATTCATTGCGTCTAGTGCGTCTGATAAGGGTCGGTAAGCAGACTCCTTTTGGGCGAGTTCTGAGAGTAATATAAACTCTTCAACGGTATTTCCTCGCTCATCTTGACTAAATCGCTTCACTAAATCGAGCTGGGGAAAAGTAATAAACTTATTATTTCTATCTAAAACAAAAACGTATCCACCGGTAATATTTTGCCAAGAAGTTATTAGATTTTGTAACCCTTCCAACTTTAGATCGATGGTAGTCGTTCCCGTCAATTCTCCCGCCTCAAAAGTGGCTACCGTACAAGTCACCATCGGTTGATAGGAGTAAGGATCCATATAGGACTCGCTCCAAGAACAAGTTCCCGGTTTAGCGTGACGAACCGCAACATACCACTCTTCATTGTGATACCCTTGGGGCGTTTGATTGTAATCATCGTAGTATTTTAAAATGCCATTTTCATCTCGACCCCAAAAAAAACTACGTCGTTCGGTGTTAGAATCAAATTGATAAGGCTCGGGCCAAACGCCTCCTCCAGCGACATCTAAATCATCATTAAAATTAATAATTTTGGGAATAATATTTTGAAATGCTTCTTCTTGCTTGGGTAAGTTTTCAACTGTTGTTGCAAGTCCCCGCGTGAGAGCTGCAATTTCTGCAGCTCGCATCTCGAGTTTGGAAACAGCATTATTCCCCGCCTGTTCGATAGATTTTGAGGCTTCATTAGAAATCAGCTCTTTGCCTCGGGTATTCATCACGAAGGTAACCCCGAGGGCAATCCACAATCCCATGCCGCAAACCCCTAAAAGACCCTGAAATCTTAGACTTCGATACCATTTCCCCGAAATACACGGCATGGAGATTTGGTCGTTATTCTGACTCATTTTAAAATTGTAGATTTGTAAAGTATGTTTTTTAAACTCTCAGCAAACCCTAGTCCTGCACTGCCAAAATCACGACTCAGCTCACTCGGCTCGCTAAAAGTTCTGAAACCTCAGACTCTGCTCGATAATTTGACGGTCTACCTACTCCTGCAATCCTGTTCTAGGTCGCTGAACTGCATAAGAAATGGTCTGACTTCTCTAGCTTAACAAAAGGACTTTTGGGTGACCTATTAATTCTCTTTTTTCGTTCACTTTATTAAGTTTCGATAGTGTTTTTGCAATCTTTTTTTTTCTAAATAGTTTAAATGCTTAACCAACAAATTAAATTAATAAAATCTCACTAAAAAATATTTTATATTTTTTAATTGGGTGTGAAATGGGTTGTATACAGTGCAGTGTGGCAGAAATAGAGGGCAAGTAATAAACTGCTAAAAGCTATGCACAGCAAGCGTTTTAAGTTTTTTATTTTGCGGATCGGCACTAGTCAGATATTGATTTCGATCGCCCACTTTAATGCATATCCTCAAATTAATGAGATCTAAACTTTAATTTTTACGTTTTTTTAGGAAACAACAAAAAACGAAATTAATATTATTTTGGTTAAATATTTTTTATCAAAATAATATCTATGTTGGTAATTGCAAAAATAGAAAAATCAAACATCGACCGACATACTATAAAAACTGTGGTTTAGAGTAAACCACAGTCAAAAATTATCCATAGGCTGTCTTTTTTATTGAAAATCAAAAAATCGCGATCGATAAAAGTCAGAGCACTTGAAGATTTAAGCATTTTGTCAAGATTTAGATAATCTATCACTGTTATAGACGCTAACTTTAGAGCGTGCCAAATTTTGACCGGACGTCAAACTGCTCGGATTACTCGTAATTTGTGGCAGAATGTTCGCGTAACCCGATCGAAGATCTATTCGACCAAACATTGTGGGCTGTCCTCGAATTCCGACCTCCATCGAACTGCGATCGTACCAGCAGCAAGCCATCGAGAGTTGGTTTGCCAATCGGGGACGGGGAACCCTCAAAATGGCCACCGGCAGTGGTAAGACGATCGCGGCGCTGGCTATTGCCACCCAACTGTACCGGCAGATTGGCTTGCAAGTGCTGTTGGTCGTCTGTCCGTACCGTCATTTGGTGATGCAATGGGGACGGGAGTGCGAAAAATTTGGTCTCCAACCCCTACTGGCTTTTGAAAGTACTCGCCGTTGGTTCGATCGCCTCTCCAGCAGCCTCTACACCCTACACAGCGGCGATCGACCCTTTTTGACCGTCATCACCACAAACTCGACTCTGATGGGCGATCGCTTCGGTTCCCAGCTTAAATATTTCCCGGAAAAAACCCTCATTGTCGGCGATGAAGCCCACAATCTCGGGGCCCCTCGTCTCGAAGAAAGTTTGCCCCGCCATATTGGTTTGCGTCTGGCCCTCTCTGCAACCCCAGAACGGTATTTCGATGAAGAAGGTACAGAGGCAGTATTCGACTATTTCGGACCGGTTCTGCAACCCGAACTTACCCTCGCCGATGCCATTCGCCAAGGGGCACTAGTTCCTTACCGCTACCATCCCATATGGGTTCGTCTCACGGAAGGGGAATCGCAGGTTTACGCCAAACTAACGCGGCGCATCGGTTGGGCGTTGATGGATCGAGAAAAGAAGGGTTCTCGCCAGAAGAGAGAAGAGGATGTGACAGCCTTGTTGATGCAGCGATCGCGTCTGATTGGGGCCGCCGCCAACAAGCTAACCGCCTTACGGCAACTGATGGAAACCCGACGCAACACCTCGCACACCCTATTTTATTGCGGCGATGGGGCGATCGAGGCAACAGGAGAATCTCAAATCGATGCGGTGGCGCGGATTCTGGGACGGGAAATCGGCTATCGCATTAATACCTACACCGCCCAAACCTCCCCCCAAGAACGGGAAAAACTGCGACATCGTTTTGAAACCGCTCAGTTGCAGGGGTTGGTGGCGATTCGCTGTTTGGATGAAGGAATGGATATTCCAGCGATTCAAACGGCCGCCATTCTAGCCAGCAGCAGCAATCCCCGTCAGTTTATCCAGCGACGAGGGCGCATTCTCCGACCCCATCCGGGCAAACAACGGGCAACGCTGTTCGATTTCATCGTCATGCCTCCAGAACTAGATCGCGAAACCTGGGAAGTCGAACGGAATCTGCTCAAAAAAGAACTTAAACGGTTTATCGAGTTTGCAGATTTGGCTCAAAATTCAGCTCAAGCGCGGGTGCAGTTTCTGGAGATGCAGCAAAAATATGGCTTGCTGGATGTGCGATCTATGGCGGTTGATTTTTGAAGATTATCCCCTCGCAGCCGAACGTGCCAAACGCGCCGGATGCAAGTTTTAATGTTTAATTTGTAATTTTGCATTCTCCTTAGCCTGTCATGCTTCGCTGCTAACCAACACTCCCCCGCAGCTGATATGCCGACGTAATACCTCTTGACAGGCCCGAGGGGGGGCGATAAATTCCGGGGAGTATATTTATACCGACAGATCTTGGAGGTAACGAATGCTTCTAGTTGAAGCGCCTGGGGTGCAAGCGATCGCTGGTGAAAATGCTGTTGCGGTTTCTCAACTGCCGCCGGTTTGGCAAGATATCGCCACCGGGAAAGTGGAAATCGGGAAGTCCGATGTGGCAAGTTGCGTGGAAATGGCGCAGTTGTTCCAGTACAAACTCGAACGCGGCGAGGTGGATTTATTTGACGAACGACCGGAACTCAACCATCTGAAATCCTCATTTTGCGAACTATTCGGACAGTTGGCTTGGGAAACCCTCGAATTCTACGGACTCGATTTCCAAGTGCGCAGTTATCCCGATTTTGCAGCAATTCTCAAGCAGTTTGAGTCAATTGGAGGCGATCGCCAAAATCAGATTAACGTGATTCGCATTGGCATGGATTTATTTGAGGAGTTCGGTTACGAATTACCGGCGAGTTTCTATCATGTCAATCTATCACCCATCTACCAGGAGGACTTGTTTGAAGAGCGGGCATTGCGCTACGATCCCCGCGATCGCGACCACAAGCGGGCCTGGGATGCAGTGCTTCATGCAGGTAAAGTGTTTGCCATCCAGATGAAACTCCAGAGCATTGCCTCGAAATATGGCTTGACTTACCAGCATGGATGCGATTGTAACAAGCATTTAGCCTCGATCGACCCCAGCCGAGGCGCGTTTGACTACGAAATTCATCCCGATAAGCGTCGGCGTTGGATTCGCAGCTTCGTCTGGACGACTTGGTACGAGTATGCGTTCTTTGGCGTCATCCCGAATACCCGGTATTTGACTTGACATTCCCCCACTGAAAAGATGGGGAATTCTGGGTTCGTAAACCCGGACTGACTCAGTATCATTTCTAACATCGAGCAGAGGTCTAGATCTCCCCAACGAGCATTTGGGTCAGTCAGATTTGGGTTCGCCGACGATGACTCGCCCGAATGCTCCCCAACAGAACCTTTCCCACGTCAGTTTTGGATAAGACTATTTCCGGTGAGGGCGGGGAATGGGGAATGGGGAATGGGGAATCGGGATGAAGTACTTTGCTCCCCAGCAACCAGATGTAGCCAGTGCGATCGCTTCGCTCATCAAGAGGCTTGCCAACCGCCCGAATCTCACCCAGAGTCG